>NZ_JAEILC010000037.1:0-160421 GCF_016307435.1 Pseudomonas sp. S4_EA_1b
CTCCTTCTGGGCTTCGATGAACTGAAGCGATCCGCTGTCGAATCTTGCGTAACCCTTTGTTTACCAAGGAGTTTTCCGTTTCGACTGCGCCGGAAGTGGGGCGAATTATAGACAGATATAATTCGCCGTCAACACTTAATTTCAGGATTAGTCCGATTTGAGCGTAATACGCGCAAATGCCTTCTTGCCAGCCTGGCAAACATGGGTCGCACCCAGCTGATATATAAAGGAGCGATCCACAACCTCACCATCAACTCGCACACCACCCGACCCCAAAAGATCACGCGCAACCGCCGAGTTCTTCACCAAGCCTGCCTTATTAAGGACAGCCGCGATTGGCATTGCCTCAGTCGCAGTCAGCTCGACCTCCGGCAGGTCGTCAGGCAACTCGCCCTCCTTCATACGATTGCCCGCAGCACGATGAGCACTGGCAGCAGCCTCCTCACCATGAAAGCGCGCAACGATCTCTTCGGCCAGCTTGATTTTCACGTCACGAGGGTTGGCCCCTGCTTCAACCTCAGCACGCAGTGCATTAATCTCATCCATCGAGCGGAAGCTCAACAGTTCGAAGTAGCGCCACATCAACGCATCAGGAATCGACACAAGCTTTCCGTACATCACACCCGGTGCTTCCTGGATGCCCACGTAATTGCCCAAGGACTTGGACATCTTCTTAACACCATCCAATCCCTCCAATAGAGGCATGGTCAGAATGCACTGAGCCTCCTGCCCATAAGCGCGCTGCAGCTCGCGCCCCATCAGGAGATTGAACTTCTGATCCGTACCACCCAGCTCAACGTCCGCGCGCAACGCTACCGAGTCGTACCCCTGAACCAGCGGATAGAGGAACTCGTGGATCGCGATCGGCTGATTGGTGGAGTAGCGCTTGTCGAAATCATCGCGCTCCAGCATGCGTGCCACGGTGTACTGGGAGGTCAGACGGATAAAGTCTGCCGGCCCCATCTGATCCATCCAAGTGGAGTTGAAGGCCACTTCGGTCTTGGCTGGGTCGAGAATCTTGAACACTTGGGTTTTGTAGGTCTCGGCATTGTCGAGAACCTGCTCGCGCGTCAACGGAGGGCGCGTCGCGCTCTTGCCACTGGGATCACCAATCATCCCGGTAAAATCACCTATAAGGAAGATCACCTGGTGCCCCAGCTCTTGGAACTGACGTAGCTTATTAATAAGCACGGTGTGCCCTAGGTGCAGATCAGGCGCCGTCGGATCAAAGCCGGCCTTGATACGCAGGGGCTGGCCGCGCTTGAGCTTTTCAATCAGCTCAGCTTCGACCAACAGTTCTTCCGCACCACGTTTTATCAGCGCTAGCTGCTCTTCAACCGACTTCATAACAGACCCGCAAGGCTCAGATTCAAAAGGGAACCAACCATACAAGATCAGGGACTAATTACAAGTTTTGCCCTGCGAACGGACACCGTTCAGCAAGCCCAGCGTTCGCGAGCTTGCGCCACAGATGATTTGGTTATATTTTATACAGTTATTTCATCTTCATCATGTCATTCATCTTTTCCATTTCATCTTTTCAAAGTCAAAATTACTTATGACCACTGAACCGTCTAAAGCGCCGCCGCTTTACCCGAAGACCCACCTGCTCGCCGCAAGTGGTATCGCCGCTCTTCTCAGCCTGGCACTCCTGGTATTCCCTTCCAGTGACGTGGAAGCCAAACGGACGTCTCTGAGCCTTGACTTGGAGACTCCGGCTGAACAACTGACACAAGATCAAGACGCTTCTGACGTTCAACAAGCCACAAATGCTCCCGTCGAATCACCCTTCGCTCAGATAGAAAGCTCTCCCGAGGACACTCAGCAAGCCGCTCAGAGCCAGCCCACGCCGGCTGCAACCCCTGCGAAAAACCCGCAACACCGCGAAGTGATCGTGTCTAAAGGTGACACGCTGTCTACCTTGTTCGAAAAGGTTGGCCTCCCGGCCGCATCCGTAACCGAAGTGCTTGCCAGCGATAAGCAAGCCAAGCAATTCACCCAGCTCAAACGTGGCCAGAAGCTTGAATTCGAACTGACCCCAGATGGCCAACTGAGCAACCTGCACACCAATCTCAGCGACCTGGAAAGCATTACGCTGACCAAGGGCGCCAAAGGCTATGCCTTCAATCGCATCACCACCAAGCCAGTGATGCGCTCCGCCTATGTTCACGGCGTGATCAACAGCTCGCTTTCGCAATCCGCCGCCCGCGCCGGCTTGTCACACAACATGACCATGGATATGGCCAACGTGTTTGGCTACGACATCGACTTCGCCCAGGACATCCGCCAGGGTGATGAATTCGACGTGATCTACGAGCAAAAAGTCGCCAACGGCAAAGTGGTCGGCACCGGCAACATTCTTTCCGCGCGCTTCACCAATCGCGGCAAAACCTACACCGCTGTGCGCTACACCAACAAACAAGGCAACACCAGCTACTACACCGCTGACGGCAACAGCATGCGCAAGGCCTTCATCCGTACCCCGGTAGACTTCGCGCGCATCAGCTCGCGCTTCTCCATGGGTCGTAAACATCCGATCCTGAACAAGATCCGCGCCCACAAAGGTGTCGACTATGCTGCCCCGCGCGGCACGCCGATCAAGGCTGCCGGCGATGGCAAGGTCTTGCTGGCCGGCCGTCGAGGCGGTTATGGCAACACCGTGATCATCCAGCACGGCAACACTTACCGCACGCTATATGGCCACATGCAAGGGTTCGCCAAAGGCGTGACGACTGGCGGCACCGTGAAGCAAGGCCAGGTGATCGGCTATATCGGCACCACCGGCCTATCCACTGGTCCGCACTTGCATTATGAATTCCAGGTCAACGGCGTACACGTCGACCCACTGGGCCAGAAGCTGCCGATGGCCGACCCCATCGCCAAGGCCGAGCGCGCACGCTTCATGCAACAGAGCCAACCGCTGATGGCGCGTATGGATCAGGAGCGCTCTACCTTGCTGGCATCGGCGAAGCGCTAAGCGATGCCGCGCTATATTGGAGTGATGTCCGGAACCAGCCTGGATGGCCTGGACATCGCGCTGATCGAACAAGACTCGGCGATCAAGTTGATCGCCACTCACTACATCCCCATGCCAGATACGCTGCGCACTGAATTATTGAGTCTGTGCGCCAGCGGGCCGGACGAAATTGCCCGCTCGGCCATCGCCCAACAACACTGGGTAGCGCTCGCTGCCCAAGGCATTCATGCCTTGCTGGAGCAGCAGGCGCTCAAACCGACGGACATTCGCGCGATCGGCAGCCACGGCCAGACAATTCGCCACGAGCCTTCCCGCGGCTTTACGGTCCAGATCGGCAACCCAGCACTGCTCACTGAATTGACCGGAATCACCGTCGTCAGCGACTTCCGCAGCCGCGATGTGGCAGCGGGTGGCCAAGGCGCGCCGCTGGTACCGGCCTTCCATGAGGCACTGTTTGGCGAGCGCACTGGCAATCGCGCGGTGTTGAATGTGGGCGGGTTCAGCAACCTCAGCCTGATCGAGACCGACAAGCCCGTCGCGGGCTTCGACTGCGGACCAGGCAACGTACTGCTGGATGCGTGGATTCATTGGCAACGGGGCGAACACTTTG
Organism: Pseudomonas sp. S4_EA_1b; assembly: GCF_016307435.1. Classification (NCBI taxonomy): domain Bacteria; kingdom Pseudomonadati; phylum Pseudomonadota; class Gammaproteobacteria; order Pseudomonadales; family Pseudomonadaceae; genus Pseudomonas; species Pseudomonas sp. S4_EA_1b. The sequence continues at coordinate 3,588 of NZ_JAEILC010000037.1, forward strand.
ACCGTGATGGTCAGTGGGCCGCCAGCGGGAACGTTCAGCAGCAGTTGCTCAGCACACTGCTCAGCGATCCATTCTTCTTGACCAAGGGTCCGAAAAGCACCGGCCGTGAAGTATTCAATCTGGATTGGCTGCAACAACACCTTGCCCGCCTACCGACGTTCGCTCCCCAAGATGTCCAGGCAACCTTGCTGGAATTGACGTCGCTGACCATCGTCGAGTCTCTGCGAGCAGCACAAAGCCACACTGAAACCCTACTGGTCTGTGGCGGTGGCGCCCATAACACCACACTGATGAACCGCCTGGCCGATCTACTGCCCTCCACTCACGTCAGCACAACCGCTCCATACGGCGTTGACCCGGATTGGGTAGAAGCCATGGCATTTGCGTGGCTGGCACACTGCTGCCTGGAAGGTATCCCCGCTAACCGCCCAAGCGTCACCGGCGCGCGCGGGCTGAGAATACTCGGCGCGATCTATCCCGCCTGAACCCCAGACAGCAAAACGCCGCTTGGCCGATCAAAGCCAAGCGGCGTTTTTGTATGCGCTATCGATTAGATCGAGAACGAAGACCCGCAACCACAGGTGGTGGTGGCATTAGGGTTTTTGATCACAAAACGCGAGCCTTCCAGACCTTCCTGATAGTCCACCTCAGCGCCAGCCAGGTACTGGAAGCTCATCGGATCGACGACCAGGCTTACACCCTCGCGCTCAACGATGGTGTCGTCATCGGCCACTTCTTCATCGAAGGTAAAACCATATTGAAACCCTGAACAACCGCCGCCCGTAACGAATACGCGCAGCTTCAAGCGATCATTACCCTCTTCATCGACCAGGCTCTTCACCTTGTGCGCAGCACCGTGGGTGAATTGCAAAGCCGTGGGGGTGAAGGATTCAACGCTCATGCTGATAATCTCCCGGCGTCGCGCCGCCATATGCGTAATGGCGGGCATTATCCGCTTCTCCTAGAAAAGCGGTCAACTATTGTTACGGTATATCAATCTGCTCGGCAGGGCTTAAAAACACAAAAGGCCCGATCAACGGGCCTTTTGCAAAGCAACAGACGTCCTTACGGCAACATGCCCGCATGGGACAAGCCCAGCTTCTCATCTAGGCCAAACAGGATGTTCATGTTCTGTACTGCCTGGCCTGACGCGCCTTTGACCAAGTTATCAATCACCGACAGCACCACGACCAAGTCACCGTCCTGCGGGCGATGCATGGCGATCCGGCACACATTGGCACCACGTACGCTGCGGGTTTCCGGATGGCTGCCGGCTGGCATTACGTCGACGAACGGCTCATTGGCATAGCGTTTTTCAAACAGTGCCTGCAGGTCTACCGAACGATCGGTCACGGTCGCGTAGAGCGTGGAGTGGATACCACGGATCATGGGGGTCAAGTGCGGCACGAAGGTCAGCCCAACGTCCTTACCGGCAGCGCGACGCAGACCCTGACGGATTTCCGGCAAGTGACGATGCCCTTTTACCGCGTAGGCCTTCATGCTTTCCGACGTCTCGGAGTACAAAGACCCCACCGCGGCGCCGCGCCCCGCGCCACTGACACCTGATTTGCAATCAGCGATCAGGCGCGACGCATCCGCTAGGCCGGCTTCGAGCAACGGCAGGAACCCCAACTGAGTTGCGGTTGGATAGCAACCCGGCACGGCGATCAGACGCGCCTGCTTGATCTGCTCACGATTGACTTCCGGCAGACCGTATACCGCCTCTTCCAACAACTGCGGTGCGCCGTGAGGCTGACCGTACCACTTGGCCCATTCGTCGGCGTCCTGCAGGCGGAAGTCCGCCGACAGATCGATGACCTTGGTCCCGGCAGCCAGCAACTCGCCGGCCAGTGCATGGGCGACGCCATGAGGTGTGGCGAAGAAAACCACATCGCAGGCGCCTAAGGTTTGGGTGTCCGGGACGCTGAACGCCAGGCCGTCGTAATGGCCGCGCAGGTTCGGGTACATATCCGCCACAGCCAGGCCGGCCTCGGATCGGGAGGTGATGACCACCACCTCAGCTTGCGGATGCTGAGCCAACAGACGCAGCAATTCGACACCGGTGTAACCCGTGCCGCCGACGATACCGACCTTGACCATAAACCTGCCCTCAACGAACCCACTGGAAAGCCGTCGATAATAGGGGCCGCATCGATCTGCGACAACCGCCAACGTGACGTATGGACGCATCTGCCACTACTATCCTCGCTACCGTGAACCTGGGAATAACTAAAAATGCTCTATCTATGGGTCAAAGCCTTCCACATCGTCAGCATCGTCTGCTGGTTTGCAGCGCTGTTCTACCTGCCACGCCTGTTCGTCTACCACGCTCAAAGCGAGGACACCATCAGCAAGGAACGCTTCAGCATCATGGAGCGCAAGCTGTACCGCGGCATCATGAATCCGGCGATGCTTGCCAGCCTTGTCTTCGGCATCTGGCTGATTGCGCTGAACCCCGGCATCTTCAGCACGGGCGGCTGGATTCACGCCAAGCTGACCCTGGTCGTGCTGCTGATCGGTTACCACCATATGTGCGGCGCTCAGGTAAAACGTTTTGCCCGTGGCGAAAACACCCGCAGCCATGTCTTTTATCGCTGGTTCAATGAAGTTCCAGTTCTGATATTGCTGGCTGTCGTAATTTTGGTGGTGGTCAAACCGTTCTAACGTCAATCAATCGGGGTACATCCAATGTCGCTGCCCGCTCTGCTCGAACAACGTCTGCGCCTACCCGTGGTGGCTGCGCCGATGTTTCTGATTTCCAACCCACAGCTGGTCCTGGCGTGTTGCCGCAACGGGATCGTCGGCAGCTTTCCGGCGCTCAACCAGCGTGAAAGCAGCGGTTTCAAAGCCTGGCTGGAAGAAATCGAAGCGGGTCTGGCGCAGTTGGATAGCCCCGCGCCCTATGCCGTCAACCTGATCGTGCATGGCAGCAACCCACGCCTTGAGGCCGACTTGGCGATCTGCGTCGCGCACAAAGTGCCGATCGTCATCACCAGCCTCGGCGCGGTCAAAGAGGTGGTGGACGCGGTGCACAGCTACGGCGGCCTGGTGTTTCATGACGTCACTACCCGGCGGCACGCCGAAAAAGCCGCCGAAGCCGGCGTGGATGGCCTGATCGCCGTGGCCGCCGGCGCCGGTGGTCATGCCGGGACCTGGAGCCCGTTCGCGCTGATCGCCGAGATCCGTCAATTCTTCGATAAAACCGTACTGCTGGCAGGCTGCCTCAACCACGGGCATGAGATTCTCGCTGCTCAAATCATGGGCGCAGACCTGGCCTATCTGGGCACCCGTTTTATCGGCACCACCGAAAGCCACGCTCCGGATGCGTATAAAGAGATGCTGCTCACATCGCGCGCCGCTGACATCGTGCACACTCCCGCTGTCTCCGGCGTGCCTGCAAGCTTTATGCGCCAGAGCCTGGAAAACGCCGGTTTCGACTTAAATGCGTTGCAAGGCAAAGGTGAAGTCAACTTTGGCTCCAAGCTCAAACCGTTGAACGACGAAGCCAAGGCCTGGAAGACTGTTTGGTCCGCCGGCCAAGGTGTCGGTGAGATTGATGATTTACCCAGCGTCGATGAACTCGTTGCCCGCCTGAATGCCGAATACCGCGAGGCGCAAACACAGGCGACACAGTTACACTGGCCACGCTGAACAACCCTGCAAGGCCCGCGAATTGGCACGGGCCTGCACTCCCCTAATGTTTGAATGACAAGGATGCCCGCATGAGCGACAACCGTTTCAAGATTGTGTTTGATGGAGCCTTGCTCCCGGGTGTCGAAAGCACCACGGCCAAGCTGAACCTGGCCGAATTGTTCAAAAGTGACGTAGAGGCCATCGAAAAACTCTTCACCGGCCGCACCGTCGCGCTCAAACGCGACCTGTCCCGGCCAGACGCCGAAACCTACCTGACCGCGCTGAAAAACGCCGGGGTCGATGCACGCATCGAAGCCGAGCAGCCGGTGGCCTTCAGTCTCGCCGAAACCCACGAAACGGATTCCGGCTCCACCGATTTCTCCAGCCCCGCCGCATCACCGTACGCGCCGCCACGGGCTGCCGTGGGTGACAACCTGCCGGAATATGCCACCCTCAAAGTGTTCACCATCAATGGGCGCATCGGTCGCCTGCGGTACCTGGCATGGACGCTGGTACTTACCGTCGCAATGCTTGTGGCAGCCGGCATCCTGAGCACCGTGGGTTTTGCCGTGGCGACTGCCTCGCCGACTATCGCCATCATCCTCGGCTCGCTGCTGGGTTTCGCACTGTTCGTGGCGCTGGTCGTCGTGAGCGTGCAGATCGGCGTGCAGCGCTTGCACGACCTGGGCTGGTCCGGCTGGTTGTATTTGCTTAACCTCGTTCCGCTGGTCAACAGCATTTTCCCGCTGCTACTGCTGGTATTGCCGGGTAACACAGGCGCCAACCAATACGGCGCGCCTCCGCCGCGCAACTCCACCGCGGTCAAAGTCCTGGCTTCGCTGTGGCTGGCGTTTATCCCTTTGATGTTGATCATCGTGGTCGGCCTGGGGATGAACGGCTATCTCGATCAACTCGAAAGCAACGTGGACAGCAGCTACGAAAGCAGCTCCATGACGTACGACGAGGACGCCGACCAGAGCGGTACCGTCGAGGAAGAAGACACGCAAAGTGCTGACGAAGCGGCCGACCCTGTAGACTCTCCAGATCAGTAAAGAACGCCCCGTGTCGGTGATGCCCCAATCACCGGCACGGGACGTTGCGATGGAGAAACGCATGACCCGTTACGCTCTGATCACCGGTGCCTCCAGTGGCATTGGCCTGGCTTTGGCCGAAGCATTGGCCCGCCGCGGTCGCAGCTTGATTCTGGTGGCCCGCCAGCGTGATCAGTTGGAAAGCATTGCAATCGAATTGACTCAACGCTTTGGCGTAGAGGTGCTGTTTCGCGCCTGTGACCTGGGCGAGCCGCTACGTTTATCCGGGTTTCTGCTGGAGCTTGAAGAAGGCGAGCGGCAGATCGATCTGCTGGTGAACTGCGCCGGCATCGGTACCAGCGGGCCGTTTCTGGCTCAGGACTGGATGACCGAGCAGGATCTGATCGAAGTCAACATCCTAGCCCTGACCCGCATGTGTCATGCCTTGGGGAATGCCATGGCGTTACAGGGCGGCGGGCAGATTCTCAACGTCGCCTCGATTGCGGCTTTTCAGCCAGGCCCGTGGATGAGCAGTTATTACGCCAGCAAGGCGTATGTGCTGCATTTTTCCGAGGGCCTGCGCGAAGAGCTGAAAAGCTGCGGCATCAAGGTCTCGGTGCTGTGCCCGGGGCCGACGCGCACCGCGTTTTTCGGCACGGCAAACATGGACGCCGCCAAGCTCGAACGCAGTGACCAGTTGATGAGCCCGGAGGAAGTGGCGCTCTACACCGTACGCGCGCTGGAAAAGAACAAAGCCATCATTATTCCCGGGCGACGCAACCGCTGGCTGGCATTCAGCCCTCGATTCAGCCCGCGCTGGCTGACCCGCAAGATCGCCGGCGCAATCAATAAGGCCTATTGCCCCCGCTGAGCGCCTGAGTACACTCAACCTGCCTTTTCATCATGGAGAAACCGCTGTGGATACTCTGTTCACCAAGATCATCAACAGAGAAATACCCGCGAAGATCATCTACGAAGATGATCAAGTCCTCGCTTTCCACGACATCGCCCCGCAGGCACCGGTGCATTTTCTGGTGATTCCGAAAAAGCCTATCCGTACGTTGAACGACCTCACCGAGGCCGATAAAGGTCTGGCCGGCCATATCCTTTTCACTGCCCAGCGCCTGGCCCTGGAGCTGGGTTGCGAAGAAGGTTTCCGCGTGGTCATGAATTGCAATGAGATGGGCGGACAAACCGTTTATCACATCCATATGCACGTACTGGGTCAGCGCCAGATGAACTGGCCGCCGGGCTGATCGCCCGATAAGCCGAGGTCAAGTCTCAAGGCTGCGACCCCATGCCCTTGACGCAGCGCAAACGCGCCCCTCTCTCTTGCGGTAAACTGGCCGCCGAGATTCTTCCCGGAGGTCAGCATGACTACCCAACGTCACTACTCGCCGATTGACCGTCTGTTGCTGCAAGCCGATACGGCCATGCGCACGCTGCTGCCCTTCAGCGGCCAACCTTACCGCCCATCGCCCGCCCTGCTGCAGCCCGATGTGCAGATGAACGAGGCCGACACCCGTCACGTCGCCGGTTTGATGCGCATCAACCATACCGGCGAAGTGTGTGCCCAGGCGCTGTATCAGGGGCAGGCCCTGACCGCCAAGCTGCCGCAAGTGCGCGCGGCCATGGAACATGCGGCAGAGGAAGAAATCGACCACCTGGCGTGGTGCGAACAGCGCATCCGTCACCTGGGCAGCCACCCGAGCGTGCTGAACCCGCTGTTCTACGGTTTATCGTTTGGCATCGGCGCCGTGGCGGGACTGGTCAGCGACAAGGTCAGCCTCGGTTTCGTCGCGGCCACGGAACATCAGGTGTGCAAGCACCTGGACGAGCATCTGGAACAACTGCCCAGTGAAGACGACAAGTCCCGCGCCATTCTTGAACAGATGCGCGTCGACGAAGAACACCACGCCGAAAGCGCACTGGACGCGGGCGGCTTCCGCTTCCCGGCACCGGTACGCTTCGGCATGAGCCTGCTGGCCAAGGTCATGACCAAAAGCACGTACCGCATCTGACCCAAACGGCAGACGCAAAAAAGGGCGCTTTCAAAGCGCCCTTTTCTTTGGTCGACGGGTTATCAACCCAACTCGACGATCTCGTAATCATGGGTAATGGCCACACCGGCCGCGCCCAACATGATCGACGCCGAGCAGTATTTTTCGGCCGACAATTCGATGGCACGTTTGACCTGAGCCTCTTTCAACCCCCGGCCTTTGACCACGAAGTGCATATGGATCTTGGTGAAGACCTTCGGATCTTCGCTGGCGCGCTCGGCGTCCAGGAAGGCTTCGCAGCTTTCTACGGCCTGACGGGATTTTTTCAGGATGCTGACCACATCGAAATTGCTGCAACCACCTACACCCAGCAGGAGCATTTCCATCGGGCGTACACCCAGGTTACGGCCACCGGCTTCCGGCGGGCCATCCATGACCACCACATGGCCACTGCCCGACTCACCGAGGAACATGGCTTCGCCCGCCCATTGGATGCGTGCCTTCATCGCCCAGACTCCACTGCTTAAAAAGGGCCGCCAGCTTAGCACAGGGGCCGATCACGGCAGTGCATCCCATGAAAGTGAATCGATAACAGGGTTTGCTCGGTAAATTCCCTAATCGAGTCAGAATGTGTCTGTTAAGCTGGCGTCAAATCGATGGCTCATTGCCACACTTTATCCAGCTTGTCTCTGTGCCGATACGCTGCATACAACAACGCCAACCCCTTTGCGACGCCTTTTCGGGATACAACCATGGTTGCCCTTACTCCCATACCCAAGATCAAGAACATCGACAAGTTGCTGATGCACTGCCAACGCCGACGTTATCCGGCCAAGCACAACATCATCTGTGCCGGCGAGCGTTCCGAAACGCTGTTCTTTATCGTCAAGGGTTCCGTCACCATCCTGATCGAGGATGAAGATGGCCGGGAAATGATCATTGCCTACCTCAACACCGGGGACTTTTTCGGCGAACTGGGCCTGTTCGAACAAGCCGGGAAGGAGCAGGAACGCAGCGCCTGGGTGCGTGCGAAGGTGGAATGCGACGTGGCCGAAATCAGTTACGCCAAATTCCGCGAACTGGCGCAACACGATCCCGATATTCTTTACGCCCTCAGCGGCCAGATTGCCCAACGCCTGCGCGACACCACGCGCAAGGTCGGCGACTTGGCGTTCTTCGACGTCACCGGGCGCGTGGCCCGTTGCCTGCTGGAGTTGTGCAAGCAGCCGGATGCCATGACCCACCCCGATGGCATGCAGATTAAAGTCACGCGCCAGGAAATCGGGCGCATTGTCGGTTGTTCAAGGGAAATGGTCGGTCGCGTACTCAAGGACTTGGAAGAACGCAACCTGGTGCACGTTAAAGGCAAGACGATGGTGGTGTTCGGCACTCGCTAGACAGGCATAAAGCTGGCCAGCATCTGACGGTACAGCGTATCCAATCGACTAATGGCATCCGGCGCAGGGAACGCCTCATGCAAGGCGATGTGACGGTCGGCACGAACTCGCTGCTCCAGACCACAGGCTTGGTTGAAGCGATTGACCGCCGCGATCAGTTCTTCGCGATCGTTTTCCAGTAACAACGCCCCATGCACCAACCCTACCGGGCGGCCGCCGCTCTGACGCCACCGTTGGGCGGTGCCGACCATTTTGCGGCCATTGAGGTTGACGTTGTAACGACCGTCGCAGAAGGCACCTTCGATTTCCCCGACGGAGGCGTCGCCGCCCAGCTCGATCAACAGATCGCAGATCGGCTGGCACAAACGCTGGTAACCGGTCTCGATGCGATTCTGATCGCCTTCGCTGCGTGGCGGTGCATAGACCAGCGCAATGTTGACCGTAGCGCTGGACTGGGGCACCGGTTCGCCGCCAGTTTCGCGCAAGAGCACCGGCCAACCGGCATCCGCAGACACGCGACTGGCGACATCGAAAGCAGGCAATCTGCTCAAGCGGCGTGGCATCACCAATGCCTGATCGCTGGGCTGCCAGAACAACAACCCAAACGCCTGCTCACCCGCGCAAACGGCGGCCAATAAGGCTTGCTCCGCGGCAAGACCTGCTTCAACACGCATCGACACTGGCTGGATCAACGAGCACCTACCTATCTGAACAAACACAAACCCAAATGTGAGAGCGGGCTTGCCCCCGATAGCGGGATGTCAGTCAAGGATGCTCCCACTGAATCGCCGCCATCGGGGGCAAGCCCCCTCTCCCCACTTTGATCGCGTTTCAAATCAATCGAGAGTGGAACCGCTGACCGGTACACCGCGCTCCGGAAAGAACAAGCGCTGCAACTCCGCCCCTGGATTCTCAGCGCGCATGAACGCCTCGCCGACCAGAAACGAGTACACATTGCTGATTTCCATCAGTTCCACATCAGCGCGGTTGAGGATGCCGCTTTCGGTCACCACCAAACGGTCGCGCGGAATACGCGGCAGCAGGTCGAGGGTGGTTTCCAGGCTGACTTCAAAGGTATGCAGGTTACGGTTGTTGACCCCCACCAGCGGTGTGTCGAGGGTTTTCAACGCACGTTCCAGCTCATCGCCATCGTGCACTTCCACCAGCACATCCAGGCCGACGCTTTTGGCCACGGCAGCCAGTTCGGCCATCTTCACGTCATCCAGCGCGGAAACGATCAACAGCACACAGTCGGCGCCCAAGGCACGGGCTTCGACGATCTGGTACGGGTCGACCATGAAATCCTTGCGGATCACTGGCAACTTGCATGCGGCACGAGCCTGTTGCAGGAACAGGTCGGCGCCTTGGAAGTAGTCGATATCGGTGAGCACGGACAGGCATGTCGCCCCGCCCTTTTCGTAGCTGACGGCGATGTCGGCAGGCACGAAGTGCTCACGGATCACGCCTTTGCTCGGCGAGGCTTTTTTGATCTCGGCGATCACCGCCGGCTGCTTCTTTTTGGCCTGATCGATCAAAGCCTTGGCGAACCCGCGCGGCGCATCCGCAGCTTTCGCTTGGGTCTCCAGTTCAGCCAGGCTGACACGGGCGCGGCGCTCGGCGACTTCTTCTGCCTTGCGGGCCAGGATCTTTTCCAGAACGGTCGGCACGCTCATCCTTCATTCTCCATCTTGAATACGGCAGTGAATGCTCCCAGCTCTTCGAGCTTCTCGCGAGCCAGACCGGTGTGCAGTGCATCGTGGGCCAATTCGACACCTTCCTTAAGACTATAGGCATGGTCTGCTGCGTAAAGTGCCGCGCCAGCATTCAGAACAATCATCTCCGCAGCCTTTTGGCCGTTTTCGGTCTTACGACGCCCCAAAGCATCACGAATCAGTTCCAACGATGCCGCCGGGCTTTCCACCGCCAGGCCGTGCAGGCTCTGGCTCTTCATGCCCAAGTCTTCAGGCTCGACCCAATATTCGGTGACTTGATCATTCTTGAGCTCGGCGACAAAGGTCGGCGCCGCCAGGCTGAACTCGTCCAGGCCATCCTTGGAATGCACCACCAGCACATGCTTGCTGCCCAAGCGCTGCAGCACTTCGGCCAATGGCCGGCACAACGCTTGGCTGAACACCCCAACCACCTGATGCTTTACACCGGCCGGATTCGTAAGCGGGCCGAGCATGTTGAAGAGTGTGCGCAGGCCCAGGTCTTTACGTGGGCCGGCTGCGTGCTTCATCGCACCGTGGTGGGACTGAGCAAACATAAAGCCGATGCCGACATTGTCGATGCAGCGCGCCACTTGTACCGGGGTCAGGTTCAGGTAGATCCCGGCCGCTTCGAGCAAGTCGGCGCTGCCGCTCTTGCCGGACACCGCACGGTTGCCATGCTTGGCTACAGTGCAACCCGCCGCCGCCACGACAAAAGACGAAGCCGTCGATACGTTGAAAATATTCGCGCCGTCACCACCGGTGCCGACCACATCCACCACGCCGTCGAGGGTCTTGAGTTCGACCTTGTCCGCCAGTTCGCGCATCACTGACACGGCACCGACGATCTCGTCGATGCTCTCGCTCTTCATGCGCATGGCCATCATAAAGGCGCCGATCTGCGCGTCGGTGCATTGACCGGTCATGATCTCGCGCATCACATCGCTCATTTCAGCGGTGCTCAGGTCCAGATGGCCGACGATACGGCTCAGGGCAGTCTTGATATCCATGGAAAGTCCTTAGCGCGTGCCGCCGCTTTGCTTGAGAAAGTTAGCGAACAGCTCGTAGCCCTGCTCGGTGAGGATCGACTCGGGATGGAATTGCACCCCTTCGACATTCAGTGTTTTGTGGCGCAGCCCCATGATCTCGTCGACGGAGCCGTCTTCCAGCTGGGTCCAGGCGGTCAGTTCCAGGCACTCCGGCAAAGTCTCGCGTTTGACTACCAGTGAATGGTAGCGGGTGACCGTCACCGGCAGGTTCAGGCCCTGAAAAACCCCCACATTGTTATGAAACACCGGGCTGGTCTTGCCGTGCATTACCTGGCGCGCGCGCACCACATCACCGCCAAAGGCCTGGCCGATGGACTGGTGCCCCAGGCACACGCCCAGGATCGGCAGCTTGCCGGCGAAATACTTAATCGCTTCGAGGGAAATACCCGCCTCGGTCGGCGTGCAAGGGCCTGGCGAAACCACGATGCGTTCGGGGTTCAGCGCGGCGATTTCAGCCACGGTCAGTTCGTCGTTGCGCACCACCTTGACCTCGGCACCCAGCTCGCCCAGGTACTGCACCACGTTGTAGGTAAAGGAGTCGTAGTTATCAATCATCAGCAACATGGGGAAACCTCAGGAATTGGGGGTCTGTTCGGCCAGCGCCACAGCGCGGAACATTGCGCGGCGCTTGTTCAGGGTTTCTTCCCATTCGAGGGCCGGCACCGAGTCGGCGACGATTCCGCCACCGGCCTGTACATGCAGCTCCCCGTCCTTGATCACTGCGGTGCGGATCGCAATCGCGGTGTCCATGTTGCCGTTCCAGGCGAAATAGCCGACCGCGCCGCCGTACACGCCGCGTTTGACCGGTTCCAACTCGTCGATGATTTCCATCGCACGGATCTTCGGCGCCCCCGATAACGTACCTGCCGGCAGAATCGCCCGCAGTGCGTCCATCGCGGTCAGCCCGGCTTTCAACTCGCCGGTAACGTTGGACACGATGTGCATCACGTTGGAATAGCGCTCGATCACCATCTTCTCGGTGAGTTTGACCGAACCGATTTCCGAGACGCGCCCGGTGTCGTTGCGGCCCAGGTCGATCAGCATCAGGTGCTCGGCGATTTCCTTGTCGTCGCTCAGCAGGTCTTCTTCCAGGGCCAGATCCGCTTCTTCGGTCGCGCCGCGCGGGCGCGTGCCGGCAATCGGGCGCACGGTGATCAGGTTGTCTTCGACGCGCACCAGCACCTCCGGCGAACTGCCCACCACGTGGAAGTCACCGAAGTTGAAGAAGTACATGTACGGCGTCGGGTTGAAGCAGCGCAGCGCACGATACAGGTCAATCGGCGCCGCCTTGAAGTCGATGGACATGCGCTGCGACGGCACCACCTGCATGCAGTCACCGGCGAGGATGTATTCCTTGATGGTATCGACCGCACGCTCGTAGTCATCCTGAGTGAAACTGGAGCGGAACACCGGGTCGGCCGCCGGTGGACGGCTGAGGTCCAGGCCGCGACGCGGGGTGATCGGCTGCCGCAGCTTTTCCAGCAGGGCTTCGAGGCTGGCCAGGCCTTGCTCGAACGCGTCCGCCTGGGCCGGGTCGGCGAGGACAATGGCGTGCATCTTGCCGGCGAGGTTATCGAACACCACCACCGCGTCGGAGACCATCAGCAGAATGTCCGGCACGCCCAAAGGATCGGGGTTCGGGCACTTGCCCAGGCGTTGCTCCACATAGCGCACGCAGTCGTAGCCGAAATACCCCACCAGGCCACCGTTGAAACGCGGCAGGCCGGCGATGGTCGGCACGTTATAGCGCGCCTTGAACGCTTCGACGAAGGCCAACGGGTCTTCTACGTCGTGACTTTCGACCTCGACGCCATCGTGGGTAATGCTGATGTGATGGTCGTAAACCCGCAGCACAGTGCGGCACGGCAGGCCGATGATCGAGTAACGGCCCCATTTCTCGCCGCCCTGCACCGACTCCAACAGATAGGAGTTGGGGGCGTCGGCCAGTTTCAGGTAGATCGACAGCGGCGTATCGAAGTCGGCCAGGGTTTCGCAGGCCAGGGGGATGCGGTTATAGCCGGCAGCGGCCAAACGCAGGAATTCTTCACGGATCATGAGGTGCCTCGTGGTGTGAGGGTCTAACAGTCAGGTAGGCAAACGTGCCGCACAGGTGCGGCCAGGATCAGTCAGGCGCGCCAACGCCAGCGGGCCAGGGCCTTGATGACTTTCATCCAGAGTTTGCGAGTGACCACCACGATGGAATTTCCAGAAGGGGACGGATCGATGTCGGGCAACGTTATCTCAGCGCCCGCTCCCAAGCAACCGGGGATTAGCAGTCGCAGGTCATCGATCACCAATGTCGGAGATTCTTCGGCAATCGGCCGACCATGGTTATAGCCGTAACTGAGCGCCACACACTGCACGCCGGCCGCCTTGGCCGCCAGCACGTCATTGCGCGAATCGCCAACGAACAATGACTGGGAGGCCGGGATATTGGCCATTTTCATCACGAAAAACAGCGCCGCCGGGTCGGGTTTTTTCTGTGGCAAGGTATCGCCGCCGATGATCCAGCGGAAATAACGACCGATTTTCATCTGGTCCAGCAATGGCGCAACAAAGCGCTCCGGCTTGTTGGTGATCAGGGCCATTTCCACGCCCTGTTTGCTCAACCATTTGAGGGTGTCTCGCACGCCGGGGTAGACCACCGTAAGTTCGTGGCTGCCTTCATAGGCTTCGTTGAACAATTCCAGTGCCCGCTCGGCCTCGACCTCATCGACACCTTCGGCATCGATGTGATTGGCCAGGGCGCGGCGCACGAGCATCTGCGCGCCGTTGCCGACCCATTCGCGCACAGCCTCAATGCCCACCGGCTTGCGCCCCAGTTTGAGCAGCATGTGGTCCACCGCCGCTGCCAGGTCGGGCACCGAATCGATCAACGTACCGTCCAGATCGAACATCACCAGCCGTGGCAATTTGCCGGGGAACAACTGCTCAAAGCCGCTCATGGACGCGCCAGCGCCAGTTCAGCGCGCATCTTGGCGATAACTTCCTGATAGTCCGGGGCATTGAAGATCGCCGAGCCGGCCACAAAGGTGTCAGCGCCGGCAGCGGCGATTTCGCGAATGTTATTGACGTTCACCCCACCGTCGATTTCCAGGCGGATATCACGGCCGGAGGCGTCGATCAGTGCACGGGCTTCGCGCAGCTTGTCGAGGGTGCCAGGGATGAACTTCTGCCCGCCGAAGCCTGGGTTGACGCTCATCAGCAACACCATATCGACCTTGTCCATCACGTACTTGAGCACGTCCAGCGGCGTCGCCGGGTTGAACACCAGGCCAGCCTTGCAGCCGCCTTCGCGGATCAGTTGCAAGGTGCGGTCGACGTGCAGCGAGGCTTCCGGGTGGAAGGTGATGTAAGTGGCGCCGGCTTCAACGAAGTCGCCGATGATGCGATCCACCGGGCTGACCATCAGGTGCGCGTCGATAGGCGCGGTGATGCCGTACTTGCGCAGCGCCGCGCAGACCATCGGCCCGATGGTCAGGTTGGGCACATAGTGGTTGTCCATAACATCGAAATGGACGAAGTCGGCGCCGGCGGCCAGTACCTTGTCCACTTCTTCGCCCAGGCGGGCGAAGTCGGCGGAGAGAATCGATGGAGCAATGACGAAGGGCTGCATGACGCACCTTTTCTGAGCTAAATCACGATGGCGCGCATTGTATACCTCATGCTTTGTCCCGCGCACCGTGACCTGGCTCAATGGCTAGTAGGCGGCCCGGTAGATTTTCTCGATGTCAGCCGCGCTGAGCTTGCGCGGGTTGTTGCGCATCAAGCGCTCAATACCTGCCGCCTCCGCAGCCATGGCAGGGATGGCATCTTCGGTTACCCCGAAACTGCGCAGCCCGGAGGGGATCTCCACATCGGCGCACAGGCGCGTCATCGCCTCGACGGCCTGATCGGCGGCAGCGTTGACACTCAAGCCGGCCACATTCACGCCCATGGCCTCGGCGATGTCGCGCATGCGTTCGACACACGCCAATTTATTCCACTGCATCACGTAGGGCAGCAGCAACGAATTACTCACGCCGTGACCGACGTTGTAGCGCCCACCCAGCGGGTACGCCAAGGCATGCACCGCGCCCACGCCGGCGTTACCAAAGGCCATGCCGGCCATCAGGCTGGCGGTGGCCATGTCGTCACGAGCCTTCAGGTCAACCGGATTGGCGTAGGCCTTGGGCAACGCGTTGACGATCAGCTTGATCGCGCCAATGGCCAGGGCATCGGTGATCGGCGAGGCATTGAGCGACAAGTAGGATTCGATCGCGTGCACCAGCGCGTCCACGCCACTGGCGGCGGTGACGCTGCGCGGGCAGGTCAGGGTCATTTGCGGGCTGATCAGTGCGACATCCGGCAATAGGTAATCGCTGACGATGCCTTTTTTCAACTGGGCAGCCTTGTCGGAGAGGATCGCCACATTGGTCACCTCCGAGCCGGTGCCGGCGGTGGTGGGAATCGCGATCAGCGGCGGGCCTTTGCGCGGCACTTGGTCAACACCGAACAAATCCTCCAGCGCGCCGTGGTAACCGGCATAAGCGGCCACGCTCTTGGCAATGTCGATGGCGCTGCCACCGCCCACGCCGATCAAACCGTCGTGCCCGCCGTCGCAGTACGCCTGCATGCAGTCTTCGACAATGGCGATTTCCGGGTCGGGTTTTACGCGGTCGAAAATCTCATAGCTGCGCCCGCCCAAATGCTCCAGAGCCAGGGCCACCGTGCCGGACTGAACCAGTGCGGCATCGGTGACAATCAGTGGGTTATCCACATCCAGGCGCGTCAGCTCGGCGGCCAGTTGCTCGATGGCACCGGCGCCGGTCAGCAGTTTGTGGGCGATCTTGAATGAGGAAGTACTCATGTGCGCGGCCTCTTTTTGATGGATGGGCTGGCACAAGAGTAGCTGACTGAAACAGGTTGTCTTTCATTCAGCGGCTGAATGGTCACAGAACCTATGTGGGATGAGGCTTGCCCCTTCCCACATTTGATCTGCGCTGGAGTTTAAACCTGAGCAGTACGCAGTTTTTCACTGCGCCCGCGCAGCCATTCCAGGGTCAGCAGCAGCAATACCGAGAACGCAATCAACAACGTCGCCGCCGCGGCAATGGTGGGGCTGAGGTTTTCGCGGATGCCGCTGAACATCTGGCGCGGCAAGGTCGCTTGCTCGGGGCCGGCGAGGAACAGCGTCACCACCACCTCATCGAACGAAGTGGCGAACGCGAACAGCGCTCCGGAAATTACCCCCGGCGCAATCAGCGGCAACGTCACCCGACGGAATGCGGTCAACGGCGACGCCCCCAGGCTGGCCGCCGCCCGCACCAGGTTATGGTTGAAGCCCTGCAAAGTGGCCGACACGGTGATGATCACGAACGGCACACCCAACACCGCATGCACCACGATCAGCGAGAAGAAGCTATTGCCCAGTCCCAGCGGCGCGAAGAACAGGTAGCTGGCCACACCGATGATCACCACCGGCACGACCATCGGCGAAATCACCAAAGCCATCACCAGCGCCTTACCGGGGAAGTCGCCGCGGGTCAGGCCGATGGCCGCCAAGGTGCCGAAGACCATGGCCAGCACCGTGGCCGCCGGGGCGACGATGATGCTGTTTTTCAGGGCGCGCATCCACTCCGCCGAGGCGAAGAAATCTTGGTACCAGTGCAGAGAGAAGCCTTGCAGCGGGTACACCAGAAAGCTGCCGCTGTTGAACGACAGGGGGATGATCACCAGCACTGGCAGTATCAGAAACAGCAGGATCAGGCCGCAGAGAATCCGCAAGCTGTAAAACCACACCCGCTCCACCGGTGACATATAAGGGCTCAGCATCGCAAGGTCTCCTTAGCTCAGGCGCAGGCGGCTGGCGCCGACCAGCCGGTTGTAGATCAGGTACAGCAATACGGTCGCCAGCAGCAGCAAGCCGCCCAGTGCCGTGGCCATGCCCCAGTTGATGCTGGTGTTGGTGTAGAAGGCCACGAAGTAGCTGACCATCTGGTCGTTCGGGCTGCCCAGCAGCGCCGGGGTGATGTAGTAACCAATCGCCAGAATGAACACCAGCAGGCAACCAGCGCCGACGCCGGCGTAGGTCTGCGGGAAGTACACGCGCCAGAAACTGGTGAACGGGTGGCAGCCCAGGGAAATCGCCGCGCGCATGTAGGTTGGCGAGATACCCTTCATCACGCTGTAGATCGGCAGGATCATGAACGGCAGCAGAATGTGCACCATGGAGATGTAGACCCCAGTGCGGTTGAACACCAACTCCAGGGGTTTATCGATCAGCCCCATGCTCAGCAGGGCGCTGTTGATCAGCCCGCCGGATTGCAGCAGCACGATCCACGCCGCCACCCGCACCAGGATCGAGGTCCAGAACGGCAACAGCACCAGGATCATCAACAAGTTACTTTTGCGCGCTGGCAGATTGGCCAGCAGGTACGCCAACGGGTACGCCAGCAGCAAGCAAATGGCAGTGATCACCAGGCCCATCCAGAACGTACGGGCGAAGATATCCAGGTAGATCGCCTGATCCGGGGTGGCCGGCGCCACTTCGCCGAGGTCGTCGATGCGGTGATCCACCGCCGCCAGCAGATAGAACGGCGTAAAGCTGTTGGTGTTGCGCCGGATCGCCTGCCAGTACGCCGGGTCGCCCCAGCGCTCGTCGAGGTTTTCCAACGCTTCTTTATAAGAGCCGGGCACTTCGGTAAACGGCAGCGCCCGTGCGGTTTTGGTCAGCAGGCTGCGATAGCCGGCCAGTTCCATGTTCAAGCGTTTGGACAGATCGCCCAGGGTCTGATTTTTGCGCGCTTCGCCCAAATCTTCGCTGAGTGCCTGATACACCGGTTCGCCCGGCAGACCACGCCCATCCCAGGTTTTCACCGCCACCACGGTCCGCGGCAAACCGCCTACCACTTCTGGGTTACCGACGCTTTTGTAGAGCAATGCGACGATTGGCACCAGAAACACCAACAGCAGGAACAGCACCAGCGGCGCAATCAACGCTTGGGCTTTCCAGCGATTGAGCCGCTCGGCACGCGCCAGGCGCTGCTTGAGGGTGGGGCTGTTGACCTCGTTCGAGGGAACGGCGATGGCCATGGCTGACTCCGAATCTTGAAAATGAATGCAATCTTTCACACACAAGAAATCCCTTGTGGGAGGGGCTTGCCCCCTCCCACAGGGTTATGCGGTGTTACTTCGCAGCCCAGGAGTTGAAGCGCTGTTCGAGCTGCTCACCGTTATCAGCCCAGAAGCTCACGTCGATCTGCACCTGATTGGCGATGTTCTCCGGGGTGGTCGGCATGTCCTTGAGGATGTCCTTGGCCAGCAGCGGTACGGCTTGGGTGTTGGCCGGGCCGTAGGCAATGTTTTCCGAGTAGGTCTTCTGCTGCTGCGGCGCGACCGAGAAGGCAATGAATTTTTTCGCCGCTTCGGCGCGGTCCTTGGCCAGGCCTTTTGGAATGGCCCAGGCGTCGAAGTCGTAGATACCGCCGTTCCACACCACTTTCAGGTTGCTTTCTTTCTGCACGGCGGCGATACGACCGTTGTAGGCCGAGCTCATCACTACGTCACCAGAGGCCAGGTACTGCGGCGGTTGCGCGCCGGCTTCCCACCACTGGATCGACGGTTTGAGTTCATCGAGCTTTTTGAACGCACGATCCTGGCCATCTTTGCCGGCCAGCACTTTGTAGACGTCTTTGGGTGCGACGCCGTCGGCCATCAATGCAAATTCCAAGGTGTACTTGGCGCCTTTGCGCAGGCCGCGCTTGCCCGGGAATTTCTTGGTGTCCCAGAAATCCGCCCAGCTGGTTGGCGCAGAGGCCAGTTTGTCAGCGTTGTAGGCCAACACCGTCGACCAAACGAAGAAGCCCACGCCGCACGGCTGGATCGCGCCCTTCACGTAGTTCGCGCTGTCGCCGAACAGTTTCGGGTCCAGTGGCTCGAACATGTCTTCGTCGCAACCGCGGGACAGTTCCGGCGACTCCACTTCCACCAGGTCCCAGGACACGCTCTTGGTGTCGACCATGGCTTTGACCTTGGCCATCTCACCGTTGTACTCACCGGCGACGATCTTGCCGTTGCCCGCGCTTTCCCACGGTGCATAGAAGGCCTTGACCTGTGCCGCCTTGTTCGCGCCGCCAAATGACACGACGGTCAGGTCCGGGCCGGCCATGGCGTGCGTTGCGCCCATCAAGCCAATTGCCAGGGCCGAATACTTCAGGGATCTCAACATTGTTGTTCTCTCCACGTGCAGGGTTGGTGAAGCCATGGGGGCGATCAATTCGCCTCTAGAAGTGGGTCGAGTGCGCGAACGTGCTCGACTTGCCAGCCAATCGGTACCACGTCGCCGACTGCCAGGGCTGGGTCCAGCTCGGCGATCGGTTGTTTCACAAAAAAATCGGCCTTACCGCAGACTTCCAGGCGCACCCGCACGTGGTCGCCCAGGTAGATAAATTCCGCCACACGCCCCGAGAAGCGGTTGACGCAGCTTTCGCTGGAGCCATTGAGGCTGACGCGCTCCGGGCGCACCGACAACGTCACCGGGCCGCCGACCTGGCCGACGTTCACCGCCAGCGCCTCGACCTTCTCGCCCCGCGCCAGCTCCACCACGCAGCGTTCGCCGCTGCGGCTGTGCAGGCGACCGTTGAGACGGTTGTTTTCGCCAATGAAGTTAGCCACGAAGGTGTTCTTCGGCTCTTCATACAGGGTGCGCGGCGCGGCTATCTGCTGGATCTCGCCCTGGTGGAACACCGCAACGCGGTCGGACATGGTCAAGGCTTCGCCCTGGTCGTGCGTCACGTACACCACGGTCACACCGAGGCGCTGGTGTAGGTGCTTGATCTCCATCTGCATGTGTTCGCGCAGTTGTTTGTCGAGGGCGCCGAGGGGTTCGTCCATCAGCACTAGTTGCGGTTCGAACACCAGTGCTCGGGCCAAGGCCACGCGCTGTTGCTGACCGCCGGAGAGCTGCGCCGGGTAGCGCTGGGCGAAGGCGTCGAGCTGGACCATGCTCAGCACGCGTTTGACGCGCTCGCTGATGTCGGTCTTGCTCAAACCGCGCACCGACAGCGGGAACCCCAGGTTCTCGGCGACGGTCATGTGCGGGAACAACGCGTAGTTTTGGAACACCATGCCGATATCGCGCTTATGCGGCGGCACGTTGTTGATAGAGCGCCCGGCCAGCTGGATCTCACCGGCGGTCGGGGTTTCGAAGCCGGCGAGCATCATCAGGCTGGTGGTCTTGCCCGACCCTGAAGGCCCGAGCAAGGTGAGGAACTCGCCCTTGCGGATCTCCAGGTTGAGGTCTTTGACGATCAGGTTCTCGCCGTCGTAGCTCTTCTGCACGCCACGAAAGCTGACCAGCACATCATTTGAATCCACCTCGCTCATACCCGCACCTTTTATTTTGGACTGCTGTGGCACAAGCGTAGTCCAGGGGCGAGGCCCCGGAAATCGGGGGCCAGGAGAGAATCTCATCAGCCGGTTGGAAGGCTGGGGGTAGGGATCGCCCTACACCGATGGCGGGCACTGGACAGTGCGGCGGCAAGAACCCCGCTGCAAGCGACAAGAATGGGTGCGGCGCGGTTTTGCGGGGTGTCGCAAATAGATATGCCGCTACAGAAGCTTGTGTTCCATGGCGTACCGCACCAGCTCGGCCAGGGAGGTGATATTAAGCTTCTGCATCAGGCGCGCCTTGTGGGTGCTGATGGTCTTGCTGCTGAGGGCCAGTTGCTGGGCGATGTCATTGACATTGGCGCCCTGCGCCAGGCGTTCGAACACCGAGAACTCGCGCTCCGAAAGCAATGAATGCAGTGGGCGGGCATCGGTGAGGCCGACTTCGAAGACCATCCGGTCCGCCAGGTCCGGGTCGATATAGCGCCCACCGGCCGCTACCTTGCGAATCGCCGTCAGCAGCAACGCCGGATCACTGTCCTTGGTGGCGTAGCCGGCGGCGCCGACCTTCAAGGCCCGCGCGGCCATCTGCGCTTCGTCATGCATCGACAGCACCAGGATCGCCGGCGGGTTGTTCAATGCCCGAATCCGCGCAATCGCTTCCAGGCCATTGACGCCCGGCATGGAGATGTCCAGCAACACCACCTCGCAGGCCACATGGCGCAGCGTCTCCAATAACTGCTCGCCATTGCTCGCCTCTCCCACCACCTGCAGGTCTTTGGCCAGGCCGATCAATTGCTTGATGCCTTCACGGACGATGGTGTGGTCTTCGGCTACCAGTACACGGATCACAAGGCTTTCCTCTTATTGTCAGGCATCCAATGGCACCGTCACGCTCAGGGTGGTGCCCTCCCCCAGCTCGCTGTGCAGGCTCAGTTGCCCGCCCATGATCAACACCCGCTCGCGCATGCCCACCAGGCCGAACGAGGTCGCACGGCCTTGTGCCTGAACGAAGCCGACGCCGTCGTCGCTGATGGTCAGGCGCAGGTCGGTGCCTTCAATCGCCAGGCTAAGTTCCACAGTATGCGCCTGGGCATGGCGCATCACATTGGTCAGCGCCTCTTGCAAGATACGAAACAGGCCGACGGCCTTGGCGTCGCTCAGGGCCGGTAGGTTATCCGGCACCTGCACCAGGCAAGGAATGTGCGTGCGCGCTTCAAAGCGCCGGGCCTGCCACTCGATGGCCGAGGCAATGCCCGCGTCGAGAATCGGCGGGCGCAGCGCAGTGGCCACGTCGCGCACCAATTGGAAAAGCTGGGCGATCAGGCGCTTCATGCTGTTCAGGCGCTCGTGCAAGCCGGGGTCCAACTGCGCGTAGGCCAGCTCGCACATGGAGGTTTCCAGCTTGAGCACGGTGAGCATCTGCCCGAGTTCATCGTGCACTTCACGGGCAATGCGGGCCTTTTCTTCTTCGCGCACGGTTTCCAGGTGGGCCGACAGCTCGCGCAATTGCGCCTCGCTTTGCAGCAAGGCGGCCAGGGTGCGGCGCAGTTCGGTGACGTCGTTGAGGTACACCACCAAGTATTCCGCATCGGCAAAGCGCACAAAACTCAAGGAAACGTTGGCCGGCAGGATGCTGCCATCGGCGCGCAAACAATCGGTGGCGAAATTCTGCGGTCCTTCTTCGCTGGCCCGTGCGCGTTTCCACACATTGAGCCAGCGATCCATGTCCAGCGTGGGATCGAGGTCGACCAGCGGCCGCTCGATCAAAGCGCCGGGGCCATAACCGAGCATGTTTTCGGCCGCACGGTTGGCGTAGCGCACATGACTGTCCCAGTTCACCCAGAGAATGCCGACGGTGCTTTGATCGATGGAAAACTGCGTCAACCGCAGCGCCTGGGCACCGGCCGCACGGGCGGCGCTTTCTTCGCGGGCGGCCAGCAGGTCGTGTTCCAGTTGGCGTTGGTGGCGACGCTGCCAGAACACCACCGCCAGGCTGGCGAGCAGCAGCAGGCACAGCAACAGGCTCAGGTTCTGCCACAGCCCCGGGGATTGCGTTAGCCGGGGATATTGGGGTTGCAGCCAGCGGTTGTGCAGTTGGTCCAGGTCACGGGCGGGAATGGCACGCAGCGCGCTTTCCATGATGCCGGCCAGTTCCGGCCATTCGCGGCGGGTGGCTACACGCAAGAGTTGCGGTAGGCCGATATCCCCCACCACCGCCAGCCCGGCGAATTCCGCTTCGGCGGAAAGACGACTCAGTTGCGCTTCATCCACTACGGCATAGCGGGCCTGTTGGCTGACCAGCAATTGCAGGGCCTGGCGCTCCATGGGCACGCCTTGCAGATTGAGATTGGGGTATGTGCTGCTGAGGTAATCGGCCACGGCACTGGGCATGCGCACCGCGACGCGGGATTGATCATTGAGCTTTTCCAGCTCCACGGCAGCGCCGCCCTCACGGATGCCCACCACACGCTGAGGCACGCGCATATAGGGGTCGGTGAACAACCACAGGCGCAGACCGGCCGGGGTTTGCTGCAGGCCGGGAGCCATGTCTACCTCGCCCTCGCGTACGGCCTCTTCCAACTGCTCCTGAGTGGGAAAGTTGCGCCACGTCAGTTCGATATTCAGCGCCTTGGCCAGCCACTGCATCAATTCGACATTGGCCCCCGACAAACGCTGTAGGCGCCGATCGTACTGCGCGTAAGGCGCTTGCAACACTACGCCGACCCGCAGCTCCGGATGCTCGGTCAGCCATTGGCGCTGCTGCGCAGTGAGTTGCGCCTGCGGTATGCCAGGCGCGGGGGCGGCGTTTCCCATCAAGGCAACGCACAAACAGCCGATAAGCAGCAGACAGCGAAAACCCATGATCCACGTCTCACATCACTGACAAATACTGACCAACCCATTAGGCTGCTGGAATCACTTCTGGCCGGGAATTAACGATGCCCTTTCACCACCGTTCGGCACTGCCAGCATTGTGCCTGTCGCTGCTCTTTACCAGTGCCTTTTCTGTACAGGCCGCTGACGCTCCCGCGCCAGAAGCCGAAAAACCCGTAGCGCGCCAGCCCTTGCCGGAACGCAGCCAGGCTGAAGCCAGCGCCCTGGAACGCACAATCCCACAGCAGGAGCAGCAGCAATTGCAGGCTGGTAGCGATTCCTTCCTGGCCCTGTGGAAACCCGCCAACAGCGCCGAGCCCGAGGGCGTGGTGATTATCGTACCGGGCGCCGGGGAAAATGCTGACTGGCCGCAAGCAATCGGCCCTTTACGCCGCAAATTGCCGGATGCCGACTGGGGCAGCCTGAGCCTGTCGTTGCCGGATGTGAGCGTAGACACCCTGCCGCCGCGCGTTATGGAAGCGCCCAAAGCCACGGTCGACACCAGCAGCAAAGAAGCCAGCACCGCGGATAAACCCATCGAACAAGCCGCCAGCGCCGAAGCCGAGGGCACCGACCCGTCGGTGGTTCCGGGCGCCGACGAGCAGGATAAGACCGATGCCTCGCGCATTTTTGATCGCATCGACGCCGCCGTGGCCTTCGCCCAAACCCAGAGTGCGCGCAGTGTAGTGCTGCTCGGCCATGGCACCGGAGCTTGGTGGGCGGCGCGCTACTTGACCGAGAAGCAACCGTCCCAGGTGCAGAAGTTCGTCATGGTCGACGCCAAGACACCCAATGGCCGTCAGCCGGACGTGCAGCAACTGGCCCCCGGCCTGAAAATGCCGACTGCCGACGTTTTCTATCAAGACAACACGCAGTCCAGCAAAAACGCCATGGCTCGCCTGCAGGCGGCCAAGCGGTTGAAGAATGACGGCTATAAACAGGTGTCGCTCAAGACCCTGCCCGGCAACAGCGCCGCTGAGCAGGAACAGCTTTATCGCAGGATCAGAGGCCGGTTGAGCCCCCAAACAACACAAAACTGAAGTGGGAGGGGGCAAGCCCCCTCCCACATTTTTTGATTGCAGCTATACCTAGAACGGTGGCGACTAGCGAAAATCCCGGCGTTCGCGAATCAACGCATAGGCGTTGTGCAACTCGCGGGTGCGCTCGGTGGCCTCGCGTACCTGCGCTGGGCTGGCGCCGGTGCCGGCGATTTTGTCCGGATGATGACGGCTGAGCAGGCGACGGTAGGCACGCTTGATCGTTGACGGGTCCGCGGTGGCCGTCACCCCCAGCAACCGCAGGGCGTCCTGATACGTTGCGCTGCGATTGACCAACGGCTTGCGCTCGGGCGCGTAGTCAGCGGCCAGCGCCTTGAGCTGTTGCGGCGTCCAGCCGAGCCAGCGCCCCCACTGCTCGATCAGGTCGCGCTCGGCGTCATCCGCACGGCCGTCCGCCCAGACCATCCGCCAGCAGGCGCGCAGCACGCCTTCGGCCGCATGGGGCTGAGCCTTGAGCACACGCAAGTATCTGCGCACCCGGTCAGACCCGGATTTGCCCCGATTGAATGCCGCAATCGCACGCCGCTGAGCTGATTCGGTCATGTCCAGGGCGCGCATTTCTTGCCGCGCCTGCTGAATATGCCCATCCACCACGCGGCCATTGCTCTTGGCCAGCCGCCCCAGCAACACAAACAGCAATTCATCATTGCGTAACGCCGGGCGACCGCCCAGGCGCTCGCGCAACTGCGCCCAACTGCGCAGTTGCAGGCGACGATCCAGCGCCTGCCCCAGCAGTGCCCCCAACAAGGCCCCCGGAATACTGGCAATGGCAAAGCCAGCCCCGGCGCCGATCAGCGTCCCTGGCCACAACATATTACTGCCCCGCTATGAGCAGGGATTCGACTTGCGCCAGGCGCTCCAGCGTACCGACATCAATCCAGCGTCCTGCCATGTGCTCCCCCGTTACCTGACCTTTCGCCATGGCCGCGCGCAACAGCGGCGCCAACTTGAAGGCACCCGCGCTGTAACCTTCAAACAACTTGGGGTCGAGCACGGAAATGCCACTGAAGGTCAGGTTATCGGCACCGGGCGCCGCATCATGAAGCAGACCGTGATCCAGGTAAAAATCACCGCCCGAAGGGTGATGCGCCGGGTTATCGACCATCACCAGATGCGCCAGCCCCTTGAGCGGTTGCTTGAGCTGGGCGAAATCGTAGTCAGTCCAGATATCGCCATTGACCACCAGAAAAGGTTGATCCCCCAGCAAAGGCAGTGCCTGGAAAATGCCGCCGCCGGTCTCCAGCGGCTCGCCCTCCGGGGAGTAACGGATGCGCAGCCCGAATTGCGCGCCGTCGCCCAGATAGCTTTCGATCTGCTGACCGAGCCAGGCGTGGTTGATCACGATGTCGGTGAAGCCGGCCTTGGCCAGCGCCTCCAGGTGATACTCGATCAGGCGCTTGCCACCGGCCTGCACCAGCGGCTTAGGGGTGTGCAAAGTGAGCGGACGCATCCGCTCGCCTTTGCCCGCGGCCAGGATCATGGCCTTCATACAACGGCCTCGGCCGGCTGGCGCAGGCTGACCAACAGCTCGGACAATTCACTCAACTGCGGACGCTCAGCCACTACCGCTTCTATATAAGCGAAGAAGCGCGGCACGTCGGCCAGGTAGCGAGGCTTGCCGTCGCGGTGGCAGATACGCGCAAAAATGCCGATGACCTTGAGATGGCGCTGCACGCCCATGAAGTCGCTGGCACGCAGGAATTCATCGAAGTCCGCCTGCACCGGGATGCCAAGTTTCATGGCCTGCGCCCAATAACCACGCTGCCATTCCCGCACGCGGGCCTGGGGCCAACTAAGAAAGGCGTCTTTGAACAGACAAGTGATGTCGTAGGTGACCGGACCATAAACCGCATCCTGGAAATCCAGCACGCCGGGGTTGGGCTCGCTGATCATCAGGTTGCGCGGCATATAGTCGCGGTGCACCAGCACTTTGGGCTGCGCCAGGGCGCTGTCGATCAACCGATCGCTGACGCACTGCCAGAGGGCTTGTTGGTGGGTATCCAATTCGATACCCAGGTGTCGGCGCACGTACCACTCGGGAAACAGTTCCAGCTCGCGCCGCAGCAAGGCGACGTCATAACTGGGCAGCGGCGCATCCATCGGCAATTGCTGGAAAGCCAGCAAGGCATCGATGGCCTCGGCGAATAATTGATCGGCGTTGTGCTCGTCGATCACGTCCAGGTAGGTTTTTGTGCCCAGGTCATTGAGCAAAAGAAAGCCTCGCGGCAGATCTTCTGCATAAATTTTCGGAACATTTATCCCAGACCTCGCAAGTAAATGCGCGATATCGACGAAAGGTTTGCAGTTTTCCTGGGGGGGTGGCGCATCCATGACCACGAAAGTTCGGCCACCTCCCTCCCAACGGAAATAGCGCCTGAAACTCGCGTCGCTGCTGGCCGCGGTCAATGTGGCCGGGGGTACGGCACCCCAGCCGTGAGCGTTGAAAAGGATCGGCAACTGCTCATCCAGCCAGACTTCCAGCTGTTGTAAACGTAGATCTTGCTCGGGCATTACAAGGGTCTCCGACGGCGCTAGCCGTCAAGCGGGTCATGCTTTATTATCACGCATCTTTTTCAGACCATCGAGAGGCGTGCGGCCCACACCGCGGGCAGATGGCACGCAGGAAGCCCGGACTAATAAGATGGCATTGAAATCCCCCGCGTTTCGTAGAAAATTTCCGTTGCTGGTAACCGGCAGTCTGCTGGCCATGCAACCTTTCGCCACCTCATTCGTGGTCGCCGCGGAACAGTATGACTGCTCAGTCTCTGCTTCGGGTGCCTGGGATTGCGCGCCGAAAACCGCCGCTGCCCCGCTACCACCGCGCCCGGTGCATGACGGTGCAGCCGTCAGTTCGGCCAACAGCACGGCGCAAGCCGATGCCGGTGGCAGCGCTGAGGCCGAGCCCAAGACCGCACTGGTCACCGAAGCCAAAGGCCGCGGCCTGCGCTCGCGCAGCGCCGACTATAGCCACTTGGACTGGGTGCCTCGCGAAAAGTTGACCGCGGCCCAACTGGCCGAAACCGGTCCTTACTGCGCCGGTGCGTACGTCGAACCGACACGTCCTGGCATGAACGACAAGACCAACAAGAGCGACGCGCCGACCTTCATCGGCGCCAAGGCCTCTCGTTACGAGCAGGAATCGCAAGTTGCGACCCTGGCCGGTGATGTCGTCATGCGCCAGGGCAGCATGCAGCTCGAATCCCAGGAAGCCAGCCTGTACCAGGCCGAGAACCGTGGCGAGCTGAACGGCAACGTGCGTCTGCGTGACAACGGTGCGCTGATCGTCGGCGACCACGCCCAGGTTCAGTTGGACACCGGCGCCGCCCAGATCGATAACGCCGAATACGTG
This sequence comes from Pseudomonas sp. S4_EA_1b, assembly GCF_016307435.1. Classification (NCBI taxonomy): domain Bacteria; kingdom Pseudomonadati; phylum Pseudomonadota; class Gammaproteobacteria; order Pseudomonadales; family Pseudomonadaceae; genus Pseudomonas; species Pseudomonas sp. S4_EA_1b. The sequence goes on from NZ_JAEILC010000037.1 coordinate 31,060, forward strand.
ATGCACAAGTCGCGCATCCGCGGCAGCGCGCTGTACGCCAAGCGTGCCGAAAACGCGATCATCCGCCTCAAGGACGGTACGTACACCACCTGTGAGCCGGACAGCAACGCCTGGCAGCTCAAAGGCAACAACATCACGTTGAACCCGGCCACCGGTTTCGGTACGGCGACCAACGCGACGTTGCGGGTCAAGAACATCCCGATCCTGTATACGCCTTATATTTATTTCCCAATCGACGATCGTCGTCAGTCCGGCTTCCTGCCGCCGAGCTTCGCCACTGGTGGCGAAACGGGCTTTGCGCTGACCACGCCGTACTACTTCAACCTGGCGCCTAACTACGACGCCACGTTGTACCCGCAATACATGACCAAACGCGGCCTGTTGATGGAAGGCGAGTTCCGCTACCTCACCAAGTCCAGCGAAGGCCAGTTCGGCGGCGCGTACCTGAACGACGACAACGACGAGCGCAGCAAACAGACCGATTACGAAAAAACCCGCTATATGCTCAATTGGCAGCATAAGGGTGGGTTGGATTCGCGGTTGTCGACTCAGGTCGATTACACCCGAATCAGCGATCCTTATTACTTCCAGGATCTGAAAAGCAACCAGATCGGTGTGGAATCCCAGGACGCACTCAACCAACAGGGTTCGGTGACCTACCGCGGCGATTCCTACCAGGCTCGGTTGAATCTTCAGGCTTACCAGCTAGCGACGATTTCCCAGATCACTCCGTATGATCGGTTGCCGCAGATCACCTTTAATGGTCAATTGCCGTATCACCCTGGCGGGTTGAACTTCAGTTATGAGACCGAAGCTGTCCGCTTTGAACGCAGCCTCGAAAACGGCACGTTTACCGATGAAAACGGCCTCGTTTCTGCTCGCTTGGATACATTCGTCACGGGCCTTACTCGTGCCAACGCTACCCGTTTGAACGTAGCACCAGCCGTCGACTATCCGATGAATTGGACTTACGGTTTCATTACGCCGAAGCTGAAGTATGTCTACACCAAGTACGATCTTGACCTAGACAGCACAGGCAAAAACCAGATCATTGCCGCGCAAAATGCGGCAACGGCAACTAATCCTTATGCTGGCGGCAGCTTCAAAAGCTCGCAAGACCGTGCGATTCCAGTCGCGAGTATTGATAGCGGCCTGTATTTCGACCGCAACACCAATTGGTTTGGCAAAGACTATCGTCAGACCCTTGAACCGCGTGCGTTCTACTTGTATGTCCCGAACAAGGACCAGAGCGATATTCCGGTCTTCGACACCAGCGAGTACTCGTTCAGCTACGGCTCGCTGTTCCGCGACAACCGCTTCAGCGGTGCTGACCGGATCGGTGATGAGAACAAGCTGTCTTTGGGCGTCACCAGCCGTTGGATCGAAGAAAACGGTTTCGAGCGTCAGCGCGTCAGCGTCGGCCAGGCTATCTACTTCAAAGATCGCGAGGTCCAACTGCCAGGCATCCTGGCAGCCGACCGTGCCGATGCACAATCCGACGTATCCCCTGTCGCCCTGGAATACGAATTCCGCTTCAACCGCGACTGGCGTGCCACTGCCGATTACAACTGGGACACCGAGGAACACAGCGCTCGCTCCGGCAGCGCAATGTTCCACTACCAGCCGGAAGACAACCCCAACAAGGTGGTCAACCTGGGTTATCGCTATCGTAACGACCAAGTGGTCTACAACCAGCTGACCGGCAAATGGCAGTTCGGTGGGGACTACGGCACCGAAGGTCAACCGAACTTCGTGAAGGATTACTACAAAATCCAACAACACGACTTCTCGATGATGTGGCCGATCATTCCGCAGTGGAACCTGATCACCCGCTGGCAGTATGACTATGCCCGCAACCGCACCCTGGAAGCGTTTGGTGGTTTCGAGTACGACAACTGCTGCTGGAAACTGCGCGTCATCAACCGTTACTGGGTATCCAACGACGAATACACCCAGATCGCCCCCCTTAACGAAAAGGGTGACCACGGGCTCTTCTTCCAGATCGTCCTCAAAGGACTCGGCGGCCTGACCGGCGCCAAGGTAGAGAGCTTCCTCGACAAAGGCATTCAAGGTTATCGTGAACGTGAAGATCAAGCTTTCTGATTGTCTGCGCCCGCTCCTGCTGGGCGCGCTATTCCTTGGGACCGCATCGGCGCATGCCGCGGTCCAGCAGTTGGACAAGGTTGTGGCCATCGTCGATAACGACGTGATCATGCAGAGCCAACTGGACCAGCGGGTCAAGGAAGTTCAGCAAACCATCGCCAAGCGTGGCGGTGGCGTGCCACCTACCAGCGTCCTGGATCAGCAGGTACTGGAACGCTTGATCGTCGAGAACCTGCAACTGCAGATCGGCGAACGTTCCGGCATTCGCATCTCGGACGAAGAGTTGAACCAGGCGGTAGGCACGATTGCTCAGCGCAACAACATGAGCATCGACCAGTTCCGCGCCGCCCTGGCGCGTGACGGCCTGTCCTATGAAGATGCCCGTGATCAGATCCGCCGTGAAATGATCATCAGCCGTGTACGTCAGCGCCGTGTGGCCGAGCGGGTTCAGGTGTCCGAGCAGGAAGTGAAGAACTTCCTGGCCTCGGACCTCGGCAAAATGCAGCTTTCCGAAGAACTGCACCTGGCCAATATCCTGATTCCGACACCGGACAGCGCCAACTCCGAACAGCTCAACGCAGCCGCCGCTAAAACCAAAGCGATCTACGATCGCCTCAAGGCCGGTGCCGATTTCGCGCAAATGGCCATCGCCCAGTCCGGCAGTGACAACGCCCTTGAAGGCGGTGATATGGGCTGGCGTAAAGCCGCTCAATTGCCACCGCCGTTCGACCGTGAACTGAGTTCGATGGAGGTCGGTGGCATTACCCAACCAGCACGCACGCCGGGTGGTTTCATCATCCTGAAGCTGCTGGAGCGCCGTGGTGGCCAGACCTCGCTGAAAGACGAAGTACATGTTCGTCATATCCTGGTCAAACCGAGCGAAATCCGTAGCGAAGCGCAAACCAAGGAGCTGGCCGAGAAGATCTACGACCGCATCCAGAATGGTGAAGACTTTGCCACCCTGGCCAAGAGCTTCTCGGAAGATCCGGGTTCGGCCCTTAACGGCGGCGACCTGAACTGGATCGACCCGAAAGCACTGGTGCCAGAGTTCCAACAAGTCATGGCCGATACCCCGCAAGGTGTGTTGTCCAAGCCGTTCAAGACTCAATACGGCTGGCATGTGCTGGAAGTCCTTGGCCGTCGCGCCACCGACAACACCAGTCAGGCCCGCGAGCAGCAAGCGCTGAACGTACTGCGCAACCGCAAGTACGATGAAGAGCTGCAAACCTGGCTGCGTCAGATCCGTGACGAGGCCTATGTGGAAATCAAGCTGCCAGGCGCCGAGCAAACAGGCACCGACCAGGCAGTTCAGTGAAACCTCAGCGTTTCGCGGTGACACCCGGCGAGCCCGCCGGCATCGGTCCAGACCTGTGCCTGCTGCTCGCCTCGCAACCTCAGCCACACCCCCTGATTGCCATTACCAGCCGCGACCTGCTCCTTGAGCGGGCCGCGCAGCTGGGTGTGGCTGTGGATTTGCTGGACGTGGCACCGGGCAACTGGCCCAACGTGCCGGCACCGGCAGATAGCTTGTATGTGTGGGACACCCCACTGCACGCCAAGGTCGTGGCCGGGCAGCTGGATACGGCCAATGCGGCGTTTGTGTTGCAAACCCTGACTCGCGCCGGGCAAGGCTGCCTCGATGGCGACTTCGCGGGCATGATTACCGCGCCGGTGCACAAGGGCGTGATCAATGAGTCCGGCATCGCGTTTTCCGGTCACACCGAGTTCCTTGCCGAGCTGACCCACACCACACAAGTCGTGATGATGCTTGCCACCCGTGGCTTGCGTGTGGCCCTGGTGACCACGCACCTGCCGCTGCGTGAAGTTGCCGACGCCATTACCTCCGAGCGTTTGGAGCGCGTGACGCGCATCTTGCATGCCGACTTGCGCCAAAAATTCGGCATCGCCCAACCGCGCATCCTGGTCTGCGGGCTTAACCCCCACGCCGGTGAAGGCGGTCACCTGGGGCATGAAGAAATCGACATCATCGAACCCACCCTGGAGCGTCTGCGCCAAGAAGGCATGGACCTGCGCGGCCCACTGCCCGCGGACACTCTGTTTACCCCCAAATATCTGGAGCACTGCGACGCAGTGCTGGCGATGTACCATGACCAAGGGCTGCCGGTGCTGAAATACAAAGGCTTCGGCGCCGCCGTAAACGTGACTCTGGGCCTGCCGATCATCCGCACCTCCGTCGACCATGGCACTGCCCTGGACTTGGCGGGCAGCGGCAAGATCGATACCGGCAGCCTGCACGTGGCCCTGGAAACCGCCTATCAGATGGCCGAGACCCGTATATGACCGAGCATTACCAACACCGGGCGCGCAAGCGCTTCGGGCAGAATTTCCTGCACGACGCAGGCGTGATCGACCGCATCCTGCGCTCCATTCACGCCAAGCCCGAAGACCGCCTGCTGGAAATCGGCCCAGGCCAGGGCGCACTGACCCAAGGCTTGCTGGCCAGTGGCGGACAGTTGGACGTGGTGGAGTTGGACAAGGACCTGATCCCGATCCTCAATCAGCAATTCGCCGGAAAGTCCAACTTCAACCTGCATCAGGGCGATGCGCTGAAGTTCGACTTCAATAGCCTCAACGCCGCGCCCAATAGCCTGCGCGTGGTCGGCAACCTGCCATACAACATCTCCACACCGCTGATCTTCCACCTGCTGAACAACGCAGGGATCATCCGCGATATGCACTTCATGCTGCAAAAAGAAGTGGTGGAGCGCCTGGCCGCTGGCCCTGGAGGCGGCGATTGGGGTCGACTGTCGATCATGGTTCAGTACCACTGCCGCGTCGAACACCTGTTCAACGTTGGGCCGGGCGCCTTCAACCCGCCGCCGAAAGTTGATTCGGCCATCGTACGCCTGGTCCCCCATGCCGTGCTGCCACACCCGGCCAAGGATCATCGCTTACTGGAGCGCGTGGTACGCGAGGCGTTCAACCAGCGTCGCAAAACCTTGCGCAACACGCTCAAGGCGCTGCTGAGTAACGCGGAAATCGAAGCCGCTGGCGTGGACGGCAGCCTACGTCCCGAACAACTGGACCTGGCCGCATTCGTGCGCCTGGCCGACCAGTTGGCCATCCAGCCTGCGCCAGCCGCAGACTGAAGCCTGCCGTGCATGGGCCAGACGGCATGTCTGGCCTAGTGCCCACCTCTTGGCCTAGACTGATCCGCATCTGCTGTCTTCCGCTTTTGCTTTTAAGGCCTCTTGCATGTCCGATCCTCGCTACCAGATCGACGTCAGCGTCGTCACCCGCTTCCTGGCGGAACAATCGCAACCTGAACAGAACCGCTACGCCTTTGCCTACACCATCACGGTGAAAAACAACGGGCTGGTGCCGGCTAAACTCCTCTCTCGCCACTGGGTGATTACCGACGGTGACGGCCAGGTCGAAGAAGTCCGCGGCGCCGGCGTTGTCGGCCAGCAGCCATTGATCGACAGCGGCGCCAGCCACACTTACAGCAGCGGCACGGTGATGACCTCCAAGGTCGGAACCATGCAGGGCTCCTATCAAATGAAAGCCACCGACGGTCATTTATTCGACGCCATGATCAAACCATTCCGTCTCGCCGTGCCCGGAGCCCTGCACTGATGGCGACGTATGCGGTCGGTGACCTGCAAGGTTGCCTGGAGCCCCTCAAATGCCTGCTGGAACGGGTCGCCTTCGACCCGGCGCAGGATCGCCTGTGGCTGGTGGGTGATTTGGTCAACCGTGGCCCCGAGTCGCTGGAAACCCTGCGCTACCTGTATAACCTGCGACATTCGTTGGTGTGCGTGTTGGGCAATCACGACCTGCACCTGCTGGCAGCGGCGAATAACATCGAACGTCTGAAAAAAGGCGATACGCTGCGGGAAATTCTCGAAGCACCTGACCGCGACGAACTGCTCGACTGGCTGCGTCGGCAAAAGATCATGCATTACGACGAAGGCCGCCGCATGGCGCTGGTGCATGCCGGCATCGCGCCGCAATGGACGCTGAAAAAAGCCCTCAAATGTGCGGCCGAAGTCGAACACGCTCTGGCCGACGATAGCCTGTACACCGCCTACCTCGACGGCATGTACGGCAACGAGCCGGTTAAATGGGATAACGACCTCACCGGCGTCGCTCGCTTGCGGGTCATCACCAACTACTTCACGCGCATGCGCTTCTGCACCGCCGAGGGCAAACTGGACCTCAAAAGCAAGGAAGGCGCGGACACCGCGTTGCCCGGCTATAAGCCCTGGTTTGCCCATAAAGAACGCAAAACCCGTGACACCAAGATCATCTTCGGCCACTGGGCGGCCCTGGAAGGCCAGTGCGATGAGCCCGGCGTGTTTGCCCTCGACACCGGTTGCGTGTGGGGCGGCGCCATGACCTTGATGAACATCGACACCGGCGAGCGTCATCGCTGCCAATGCCAACCCCCTCTTCCCGTTACACAGCCGGCCGCCGCCAAGCGCTAGACGCCGCTTGCCGCCCGCCCAAGGAGCCCGCCATGAGCGAATTCAAACGTATCCCTCCCGAACAAGCCCAGGCCCTGCGCGAGCAAGGCGCGATAGTAGTCGATATCCGTGACCAGCCGACCTACGCCGCTGCGCACATTGCTGGCGCCAAGCACTTGGACAACGTCAACATCGCTGACTTTATCCGCGACGCCGACCTCGACGCACCGGTGATCGTGGCGTGCTACCACGGTAACTCCAGCCAGAGCGCAGCCGCGTATCTGGTCAATCAAGGCTTCTCCGACGTCTATAGCCTAGATGGCGGGTTTGAGCTGTGGCGTGCGACGTTTCCTGCAGACATCGCATCAGTCGATTCGCAATAATTTTTTTCACACCCCGCTACCCCGCGTGACGCTTGGGCTCGCGCCGTTTCTGACGAACGGGGCGGTCAAACTAATTACGTATCGCGCCTTGACCTCTCCGATTCCGAACTATCCTTAAGCGCAGGCCATCCGAATCAGGGGAGAGCCGGTACACCGGCGTGCGGGTCATCGGTAACGTTTCAGGGTGTTCTGGGGGGGAAAACAACCATTGGCGATCGTCGATGGTTGCCAGCATCGACTGATTGATCCGGCGTCGGCTCCACGTATCGAGCGAGGTGACGACGTCATGAGTATTTTTAGCCACTTCCAACAACGCTTCGCATCTACACAGCAGGAGGAACTCACGCTTCAAGAGTATCTCGAGCTGTGCAAGCAGGACCGCAGTGCCTACGCATCCGCCGCCGAGCGCCTGCTGTTGGCCATCGGTGAGCCGGAGCTGGTAGACACCTCGAACAATTCGCGTCTGTCGCGAATATTTTCCAACAAGGTGATCCGCCGTTACCCGGCCTTTGAAGACTTCCATGGCATGGAAGAATGCATCGATCAGATCGTCTCCTACTTCCGCCACGCTGCCCAAGGCCTGGAAGAGAAGAAACAGATCCTCTACCTGCTCGGCCCCGTCGGCGGCGGCAAGTCGTCCCTGGCAGAAAAGCTAAAACAACTGATCGAGAAAGTGCCCTTCTACGCCATCAAGGGCTCGCCGGTGTTCGAATCGCCCCTGGGCTTGTTCAACGCCACGGAAGATGGCGCAATCCTCGAAGAAGACTTCGGCATACCACGGCGCTATCTCAATACCATCATGTCGCCCTGGGCCACCAAACGCCTGGCCGAGTTCGGCGGCGATATCAGCCAGTTCCGCGTGGTGAAGCTTTATCCATCAATCCTCAATCAGATCGGCGTGGCCAAGACTGAACCGGGGGACGAGAACAACCAGGATATTTCCGCGTTGGTGGGCAAGGTCGATATCCGCAAGCTGGAGGAATTCCCGCAGAACGACGCCGACGCCTACAGCTACTCAGGCGCCTTGTGCCGGGCCAACCAGGGCCTGATGGAGTTCGTGGAAATGTTCAAGGCACCGATCAAGGTGCTGCACCCACTGCTTACCGCGACCCAGGAAGGCAACTACAACAGTACCGAAGGCCTGGGCGCCATTCCATTTACAGGCATCCTGCTGGCCCACTCCAACGAATCGGAATGGCACACCTTCCGCAATAACAAGAACAACGAGGCGTTCATCGATCGGATCTACATCGTCAAGGTGCCGTACTGCCTGCGGGTCAGTGATGAGATCAAGATCTACGACAAGCTGCTGTTCAACAGCTCCTTGTCCAAGGCTCATTGCGCGCCCGACACCCTGAAGATGCTGGCCCAGTTCACCGTGCTGTCACGGCTAAAAGAGCCGGAAAACTCCAACATCTACTCAAAAATGCGGGTGTACGACGGCGAAAACCTCAAGGACACCGACCCCAAGGCCAAGTCTATTCAGGAATATCGCGACTCCGCTGGCGTGGACGAGGGCATGAATGGCCTGTCGACCCGCTTCGCGTTCAAGATCCTGTCCAAAGTGTTCAACTTCGATCCCCACGAGATTGCCGCCAACCCGGTACATCTGCTGTATGTGCTGGAACAGCAGATCGAACAGGAGCAGTTCCAGGCCGAAACCCGCGAACGTTACCTGCGATTCCTCAAGGAATACCTGGCACCGCGCTATATCGAGTTTATCGGCAAGGAAATCCAGACTGCGTACTTGGAGTCCTACAGCGAATACGGCCAGAACATCTTCGACCGCTACGTGTTGTATGCGGACTTCTGGATCCAGGATCAGGAGTACCGCGACCCCGAAACCGGCGAAATTCTCAACCGCGTAGCGCTCAACGAGGAATTGGAAAAAATCGAAAAACCGGCCGGCATCAGCAATCCGAAGGATTTCCGCAACGAAATCGTCAATTTCGTACTGCGCGCCCGTGCCAACAACAACGGCAAGAACCCTACCTGGCTCAGCTACGAGAAGCTGCGAGTGGTTATCGAAAAGAAAATGTTCTCCAACACCGAGGATCTGCTGCCGGTCATCAGTTTCAATGCCAAGGCCAGCAAGGAGGATCAGCAAAAACACAACGACTTCGTTACTCGAATGGTCGAGCGTGGCTATACCGACAAACAGGTACGCCTTCTTTCGGAATGGTACCTGCGGGTCCGGAAATCGCAGTGAGAGAAGCAGCTGTAAGCTTCTAGCGACAAGCGGCAAGGGAAAAGCGACAGAGCCCGTCAGTGGGCTCTGCCTTGCGGCTTGAAGCTCACGACTTGAAGCTCCCCGGAGGGGCCCCATGAGCTATGTGATCGACCGACGCCTTAATGGCAAGAACAAGAGCACGGTTAACCGCCAGCGGTTCCTGCGGCGTTACCGTGACCACATTAAAAAGGCGGTTGAAGAAGCCGTCAGCCGCCGTTCCATCACGGACATGGAGCACGGCGAACAAATCAGCATCCCAGGACGTGACATCGACGAACCCGTCCTGCACCACGGCAGAGGCGGCAAACAGACCGTCGTGCATCCTGGCAATAAGGAGTTCACCACGGGTGAGCATATCCAGCGTCCCCCAGGCGGTGGCGGCGGCAAGGGCCCGGGCAAAGCCGGCAACTCCGGTGAGGGCATGGATGAGTTCGTGTTCCAGATCACTCAGGAGGAGTTTCTCGAATTCATGTTCGAGGATTTGGAACTGCCTAACCTGGTAAAACGCAACCTGACCGGCACCGACACCTTCAAGACCGTACGCGCCGGCATCAGCAACGAAGGCAACCCCTCACGGATCAATATCATCCGCACCCTGCGCTCAGCTCACGCGCGCCGGATCGCCTTGTCAGGCAGTAGCCGCGCCAAGCTGAAGCAGGCCAAAGAGGAACTGGCGCGCTTGAAGCGGGATGAACCGGACAACTTCGGCGATATCCAGGAAATAGAGGCAGAAATCGAAAAACTCAGTGCGCGCATTCACCGCGTGCCGTTTCTCGATACGTTCGATTTGAAATACAACTTGCTGGTCAAACAACCCAATCCCAGCTCCAAGGCCGTGATGTTCTGCCTGATGGACGTGTCCGGCTCCATGACCCAGGCCACCAAGGACATCGCCAAACGTTTCTTTATCCTGCTGTACCTGTTTCTCAAGCGGAACTACGACAAGATTGACGTTGTGTTTATCCGCCATCACACCAGCGCGCGGGAAGTCGACGAAGAGGAGTTTTTCTACTCGCGTGAAACCGGCGGCACCATTGTTTCCAGTGCCTTGAAGCTGATGCAGGAGATCATGGCCGAGCGCTACCCGGCCAACGAATGGAATATCTACGCCGCCCAGGCCTCGGACGGCGATAACTGGAACGACGATTCACCGATCTGCCGTGACATTCTGATCAACCAGATCATGCCGTTCGTGCAGTACTACACTTACGTCGAAATTACCCCCCGTGAGCACCAGGCCCTGTGGTTCGAATACGAGAGTATCGGCGAAGCGTTTGCCGACACGTTCGCCCAGCAGCAATTGGTCTCGGCCGGCGATATCTACCCGGTCTTCCGTGAACTCTTCCAGCGCAGGTTAGTGACATGACCGCCAAAAAAGAGACTAAGCGCCAACCCCTCTCCACCGGGTCCGAATGGACCTTTGAACTGATCCAGGCCTATGACCGGGAAATCAGCCGTATTGCGGCGGGTTATGCCCTGGACACTTACCCCAACCAGATCGAGGTGATCACCGCCGAACAAATGATGGACGCCTATGCCTCGGTCGGCATGCCCCTGGGCTACCACCATTGGTCATACGGCAAACACTTCCTCAGCACCGAAAAGTCCTACAGTCGTGGCCAGATGGGCCTGGCGTACGAAATCGTCATCAACTCCGACCCCTGCATCGCTTATCTGATGGAAGAAAACACCATCTGCATGCAGGCGCTGGTCGTGGCCCACGCCTGCTATGGGCATAACAGTTTTTTCAAGGGCAATTACCTGTTCCGCACCTGGACCGATGCCAGTTCAATCATTGATTACCTGGTGTTCGCCAAGCAGTACATCATGCAGTGCGAGGAGCGGCACGGCATCGATGCGGTGGAGGATCTGCTCGACTCCTGCCATGCCCTGATGAACTACGGGGTCGACCGCTACAAACGGCCTTATCCGATTTCCGCCGAGGAAGAGCGCCTGCGCCAGAAAGAGCGCGAAGAGCATCTGCAGAAACAGATCAATGATCTATGGCGCACGATTCCAAAACGCGCCGGCAAAAATAACGATAAGGATAATGCGCGCTTCCCCGCCGAACCCCAGGAAAACATCCTGTATTTCCTCGAAAAACACGCACCGCTGCTGGAGCCCTGGCAAAGAGAAATCGTGCGTATCGTGCGCAAGATCGCCCAGTACTTCTACCCTCAACGCCAGACCCAGGTAATGAACGAGGGCTGGGCAACCTTCTGGCACTACACGCTGATGAACGACCTTTATGATGAAGGCCTGGTTACCGACGGCTTTATGATGGAGTTCCTCACTTCCCACACCAGCGTGGTGTTCCAGCCGGGTTTCGACAGCCCCTATTACAGCGGCATCAACCCCTATGCGCTGGGCTTTGCCATGTACCGTGATATCCGGCGCATGTGCGAAAACCCCACCGAGGAGGACCGTCGTTGGTTCCCGGAAATCGCGGGCAGTGACTGGCTGTCCACGATCAAGTTCGCCATGAGCAGCTTCAAGGATGAGAGTTTTATCCTGCAGTACCTGTCACCCAAGGTGATCCGCGACCTCAAGCTGTTCAGCATTCTGGATGACGATCTCAAGGACGATCTGGTGGTACCGGCCATCCATGACGAACCGGGCTACCGCATCATCCGCGAAACCCTGGCCGCGCAATACAACCTGGGCAATCGCGAACCCAATGTGCAGATCTACAGCATTGATGTACGCGGCGACCGTTCGCTGACGTTGCGTCATCAACAGCACGATCGCAAACCGTTGGGCGACTCCACCGATGAAGTCCTCAAGCACCTGCATCGGCTATGGGGTTTCGACATCCATCTGGAAACCTTACAAGGCGATCAGGTCATGAAAACCCACCATGTCCCGCCGCGCAGCGATCACAATGACAACGACTATGGCCGCCTGGACATGGCCGTCGTGCATCTCTGAAGCAGCAAAGCCTCCATCGGTCAGGCACAGACGGTATCCTGTGCAGCTAATGGAGGCTTTTTCATGAAGATCTACAAAGTTGGCGGCGCAGTGCGCGACCGCTTGCTGGGCATCGACGTCACTGACATTGACCGCGTCGTTGTCGGCGCGACCACCGAAGAGATGCTGGCCAAGGGGTTCAAGCCTGTCGGCGCTGATTTTCCGGTATTTCTGGACCCGAAGAACGGCGACGAATACGCCCTCGCCCGCACCGAACGCAAGAGTGGCCGGGGTTATGGCGGCTTTGTGTTCCATGCAAGCCCAGAAGTTACGCTGGAAGAAGACCTGATTCGCCGCGACCTGACCATCAATGCCATGGCAGAGGACGATGACGGCAACCTGATCGACCCTTACAACGGCCAGCAAGACCTGAAAGCCCGCGTCCTGCGCCATGTTTCCCCGGCGTTCGCCGAAGATCCCCTGCGAGTGCTCCGCGTAGCAAGGTTCGCCGCGCGTTATGCACATTTGGGTTTCAAAGTCGCACCGCAAACCCTCGCGCTAATGCGCCAACTCAGCGAGTCCGGAGAACTGGAAGCTCTGACCCCTGAACGCAGTTGGAAGGAAATCTCCCGCGCATTAATGGAAGATCAGCCTCAGGTGTTTATTCAGGTACTGCGCGACTGCAACGCGCTGAAAACCCTGATGCCTGAAGTCGACGCCCTGTTCGGCGTACCGCAGCCCGAGGCACACCATCCTGAAATCGACACCGGCGTGCATACCCTCAGCGTGCTGGAACAGGCCGCTCTGCATCGGCAACCGTTGACCGTTCGCTGGGCCTGCTTGCTCCACGATCTGGGTAAAGGCCTGACACCTGTGGATAAGTTGCCGCAGCACATTGCCCACGAACATAGGGGGCTGAAGCTGATCAAGGCGGTCAATGAACGCTTCAAAGTGCCGCGGGACTGCCAGGAGCTGGCGCTGCTGGTCGGCCAATATCACACCCACGGCCATCGCGCCCTGGAGCTGAAAGCCTCGACACTGCTGGAGTTGTTGCAAAGTTTTGACGTGTATCGCCGGCCGCAGCGTTTCGAAGAATTCGTGGTCGCCTGCGAAATGGACGCCCGTGGTCGCAAAGGCCTTGAGCAACGCAGTTATCCACAGGCGGATTATCTGCGCGGTGCGGCGCAAGCGGCACGTAGCGTTGCGGTGGCGCCGCTGCTGGAGAAAGGTTTCAAGGGCCCTGAACTGGGTGAAGCGCTCAAGCGGGAAAGACTCAAGACACTCAAGGCTTACAAGGAACAGCGCGCTTTATAACAGCGCGCTCGGCGTCAATGGCTGGCCCCGCCATTCAAATGCAACCGGCGCCAGCACCTGATCGATATGCGAATCGCGCCATAAGTGCGCCATCGTCTTGCCCGCTTCGGGGTGTAGGCGATCCGGTGCCATCAACGACAGCGGCCATAAAACAAAGGCGTTTTTGAGGATTTCCGCTCGCGGCAGCACCAAACCGTCAAAGTTGCCGACCAGTTCGCCGTACAACAGCACATCGATATCCAGGGGCAACCCTTTGCGATCCGGCGCATAGCGACCGTTATCCGCTTCAATCGACTTCAACCGGCGATCCAGCTCCATCAACGGCAGGTCGGTATACGCCGACACGACCAGGTTGAAGAACGGCCCGCTCTTGATACCGACCGGCTGGCTCTCGAACACTGCCGAACAGCGTACATCCACCAGAAAGCCCGCCAGCGCATCCAGCCCCGCGCGCAAGTGGCGTTCGCGCTCGATATTGCTGCCAAGGCCAAGGTAAATCTGAGTTAGCGACATCCGCGCTCGATCTCCACGCCGACACCCTTGGCGGCCGGGACGGCTCCGGGCTTGGTCAATTTGAGGTGCAGCCAGGGAATCTGGAATTCGCCCATCAAGACTTCGGCCAGACGCTCGGCAAAGGTTTCCACCAACTGGAACTGGGATTGCTCGGCGAACGCCTGGATCCGTGCGGATACGCTCGCGTAGTCCAGCGCCAGGGTCAGGTCGTCACCGGCCGCGGCCGGGCGATTGTCCCAGGCGAAGCTCAGGTCCAGACGCAGGCATTGTCGGATGCCGCGCTCCCAGTCGTAGGCCCCGATCACGGTGTCGACTTCCAGGCCTTCGATAAACACTCTGTCCAAGCACTCTTCTCCGCAGCACGACAAGGGCGCGATGCCCCGTTAGAATCAGGGCGTCCTCGCCCGGAATAGTTAGCATGTTTTGGTCACTGGCGATTCTCGCCTACCTGCTCGGCTCGCTGTCCTTCGCCATTTTGCTCAGCCGCCTGACGGGAAATCCCGATCCGCGAATGGGTGGCTCCGGCAATGCCGGCGCTACCAATATGCTGCGTCTGGCCGGCAAAAAACTTGCGGTCCTGACATTACTAGGCGATGTGTGCAAAGGCCTGTTGCCCGTGCTGATCGCCAGCCTTGCCGGCCTGACCCTGCAACAACAGGCCTGGGTGGGCGTATGTGCCGTACTCGGCCATCTGTTTCCCTTGTACTTTCGCTTTCGCGGCGGCAAAGGTGTCGCTACGGCGGCCGGCATGCTGCTGGGGATCTACCCGCCGGCGGCGCTACTGGCCGTACTGGCCTGGCTGCTGACGTTCTACCTGACCCGCACCAGCTCGCTGGCAGCGCTGATCGCCACGCCCCTGACCTTGCCGTTGCTGGCCTGGCAGGAACCGGCGGCGCTATTACCGATGAGCGTGTTGACGCTGCTGATCGTCTGGCGCCATCGCGGCAATTTACGCGACCTGTTTGCTGGGCGCGAACGGCATTTTTAAATACCGGTTCACACCCCCGTTACAAAGGCGACAACTGCTCCATCGGCCAGCGCGCCTGCACGCTGATCGCCAGGCTTTCATGCTGCCCCGCCTGCAAACGCTGGCAACCGGCATAGGCAATCATCGCGCCATTATCGGTGCAGAATTCAGGGCGGGCGTAGAACACATCGCCCTTCATATCGCCGAGCATTTTTTCCAGAGAACTGCGCAACGCCTTGTTGGCGCTGACGCCGCCGGCGATCACCAGACGTTTCATGCCCGCTTGCTTGAGGGCGCGCTTGCACTTGATGGTCAAAGTCTCCACCACGGCCTGCTGGAACGCCAGCGCGATGTCGCAACGGACTTGTTCGCTGTCGTCCCCGGCGCTGATGCTTTGCTGCCAGGTATTGAGCGCGGAGGTTTTCAAGCCGCTGAAGCTGAACATCAGGCCCGGGCGATCGCACATGGGCCGCGGGAACGTGTAGCGACCGGCGACGCCCTTTTCGGCGAGGCGGGCGATTTCCGGTCCACCGGGATAATTGAGGCCCATCATCTTGGCGGTCTTGTCGAAAGCTTCGCCGGCCGCATCATCCAAGGACTCGCCGAGGAGGGTGTATTGGCCGATGCCGTCCACCTGAACCAGCTGCGTATGACCGCCGGATACCAACAAAGCGACGAACGGGAACTGTGGCGGTGTTTTTTCCAGCATCGGGGCCAATAAATGGCCTTCCATATGGTGCACTCCGAGGGCCGGAATGCCCCAGGCGAAAGCCAATGCCTGGGCGCAAGAGGCCCCAACCAGCAGGGCTCCGACCAATCCAGGGCCGGCGGTGTAGGCAATCGCGTCAATCTCGGTCGGCACACAACCGGCCTCGGCCAACACCTGGCGAATCAGCGGCAGCATGCGCTTGACGTGATCACGACTGGCAAGTTCCGGCACCACGCCGCCATAGGCACGATGCAAGTCGATCTGACTGAACAGTGCGTCGGCCAAAAGCCCGCGTTCACTGTCGTAAAGTGCGACACCGGTTTCGTCGCAGGAGGTTTCAAGTCCCAGTACTAGCATGGGTTTGCGCCTTGTAGAGGCTGAATTCGAAGGCGCGCATAATAGTCGCCGCTCCACTTCCCGACTAGCGGTTTTCGATCAGAGGCTTTGCATTCCGGGCAATGAGGGGTTAACATCCGCAACCCTTAAAAACCGACGACCTCAGCCGTGAATTGTTTGCGACGAGAACGTTGATCCCGGTAATGAAAGAAGGTAGCTCTGGATGCCAGCCGTCAAAGTTAAAGAGAACGAACCCTTCGACGTAGCTCTGCGTCGTTTCAAGCGCTCCTGCGAAAAAGCCGGTGTACTGGCTGAAGTTCGTAGCCGCGAATTTTACGAGAAGCCAACTTCTGAGCGTAAGCGTAAAGCAGCAGCCGCTGTTAAGCGTCACGCCAAGAAAGTTCAGCGCGAACAGCGCCGCGCCGTTCGTCTGTACTAATACACAGACGATCGTAGCAAGCTTCTGCCAAGCCCGGCCCTCAGCCGGGCTAATGGCATTTGCGGATAACGCTTGATGCTTCATCGTCGACGCCGCACATGCGACCGAGACACTGCTTCACACGTCAGGACTGGCTCTTCTGCCAGCGGTGCACGTCTCTTCTGACGAGCCTAACAAGGCTACTGACGAGCACACTTATTTTTATAAACAGGCGATCGACCGTGTCGGCTGTGCCCATCACCGAGCTTCCGAGGCCACCATTGGCCAAGACCGGATGCCTGGGCGACATTTCCAAGCCGAAGACTGATAGACACTAACATCAGCGAATGTTCGGCAGATACACTTCCTGACAGTCCAAGCAGAGAATTGATGATCAAGCCACCTGACGTGCGCTTGAATACTTCATGGGCCCTCATTTACACGCAGTGATGACGAGAACGCCATGGCCGGGCTAATTCCCCAGAGCTTTATTGACGACCTTCTGAACCGCACCGACATCGTCGATGTTGTCAGCTCGCGCCTGCAAATGAAGAAAGCCGGCAAGAACTACACCGCCTGCTGCCCATTTCACAAAGAAAAGACCCCATCCTTCAGCGTCAGCCCCGACAAGCAGTTCTACTACTGCTTCGGCTGCGGCGCAGGCGGCAATGCCCTCGGCTTTATCATGGACCACGACAACCTGGACTTCCCCCAGGCCGTCGAGGAGCTGGCCAAAGCCGCCGGCATGGAAATCCCCCGCGAAGAAAGTGGCCGCCCGCACAAACCGCGACAGCCCACCGATTCGCCGCTGTACCCGCTGCTGACGGCCGCTGCCGACTTTTATCGTCAGGCGCTTAAAAGCCACCCACAGCGTAAAGCGGCCGTTGACTACCTCAAGGGGCGCGGCCTCACCGGTGAAATCGCCCGCGACTTCGGGCTTGGCTTCGCCCCACCGGGGTGGGACAACCTGTACAAACACCTGAGCAGCGACACCCTGCAACAGAAAGCCATGATTGACGCCGGCCTACTGGTGGAAAACGCCGAGACCGGCAAGCGCTATGACCGTTTTCGCGATCGAGTGATGTTCCCGATCCGCGACAGCCGCGGACGGATCATCGCTTTCGGTGGCCGCGTACTCGGCGACGATAAACCCAAGTACCTGAACTCCCCGGAAACGCCGGTCTTCCACAAAGGCCAGGAGTTGTACGGGCTGTTCGAGGCGCGCAAAAACAACCGCAACCTTGACGAAATCATCGTGGTTGAAGGTTACATGGACGTAATCGCCCTCGCCCAACAAGGCCTGCGCAACGCCGTCGCCACCTTGGGTACCGCCACCAGCGAAGAGCACATGAAACGCCTGTTTCGCGTGGTGCCCAGCGTATTGTTCTGCTTCGATGGCGATCAGGCTGGCCGCAATGCGGCTTGGCGCGCACTCGAAGCCACACTGTCGAGCCTGCAAGATGGCCGACGCGCACGCTTCCTGTTCTTGCCCGAAGGCGAAGACCCGGACACCCTGGTGCGTTCCGAAGGCACCGACGCCTTCCGCGCACGCATCAATCAACACGCGCAGCCGCTGGCGGACTATTTCTTCCAACAACTGACTGAAGAAGCCGACCCGCGCTCCCTCGAAGGCAAGGCCCACATGGCCACCCTCGCAGCGCCGCTGATCGACAAAGTGCCCGGCGCTAACCTGCGCACCTTGATGCGCCAGCGCCTTTTGGAAATCACCGGACTCAGCGGCGAAGCCGTGAGCCAACTGGTCCATAACGCACCGCAGGATACCCCGCCCGCCTACGACCCCGGCATGGACTATGACGCCATGCCTGACTATGCCGACTTCCATCCACAGCAGGAGGCATATGCCCCGCAGCAGGAATGGATACCAAAAAAACCCGGCGCCGGCGGCAAGAAGTGGGACAACAAGAAACCCTGGAACAAGAACGGTAAACGCGGTGATCGCGATGAGGCATATGCCCCGCGCACCCCGGTCGCTGTAGAAGCGCCAACGCTGATTGCCCTGCGCACACTAATTCACCACCCGCAATTGGCGGGCAAGGTTGAAAGTGCGGATCATTTTGCCAACGAGAGCAACACTTACGCCCAGGTACTGATCGCACTGATCGAGGCGATGCAGAAAAATCCTAAGCTAAACTCCATTCAGCTGATGGCTCGTTGGCATGGCACCGAACAAGGCCGACTGTTGAAAGCGCTCGCGGAAAAGGAGTGGCTAATTGACGGCGATAACCTTGAACAACAGTTTTTAGACACCATTACTAGGTTATCCGCGGGTCAGCATACGCAGACCCTCGATGAACTTATCAAGAGAGCAAGGCAGCCTGGATTATCGGCTGAAGAGCAAATTCAGATAGCAAAACAGATGCGCGACCTCTTAAAACAGAATGTTTCCGCATCAAACCCGACCTCAGCTGGCGTGTGAGGTCATAGCTCGGGTATAATCCTCGGCTTGTTTTTTGCCCGCCAAGACCTTCAGTGGATAGGGTGTTATGTCCGGAAAAGCGCAACAGCAGTCTCGTATCAAAGAGTTGATCACACTGGGTCGTGAGCAGGGTTACCTGACTTACGCGGAGGTCAACGACCACCTGCCTGAGGATATTTCAGATCCAGAGCAGGTGGAAGACATCATCCGCATGATTAACGACATGGGGATCAACGTATTCGAAACTGCGCCAGATAAGGATTCCCTTATGCTGGCCGACGCCGATACCGACGAAGCCGCCGCTGAAGAAGCTGCCGCCGCGTTGGCTGCGGTGGAGACCGATATCGGTCGCACGACGGACCCTGTGCGCATGTATATGCGTGAAATGGGTACGGTCGAGCTGCTGACACGTGAAGGCGAAATTGAAATCGCCAAACGTATCGAAGAGGGCATCCGTGAAGTGATGGGCGCAATCGCGCACTTCCCAGGCACGGTTGACCACATTCTCTCCGAGTACACCCGTGTGACCACCGAAGGTGGCCGCCTCTCCGACGTCCTGAGCGGTTACATCGACCCGGATGACGGCATTGCGCCGCCTGCCGCCGAAGTGCCACCGCCTGTCGATGCGAAAGCCGCGAAAGCCGACGACGATTCCGATGACGACGATGCTGAAGCCAGCAGCGACGATGAAGAAGAAGTCGAAAGCGGTCCGGACCCGATCATCGCTGCCCAGCGCTTCGGTGCGGTTTCCGATCAAATGGAAATCACCCGCAAGGCCCTGAAAAAGCACGGTCGCGCCAACAAGCAGGCCATTGCCGAGCTGCTGGCACTGGCTGAGCTGTTCATGCCGATCAAGCTGGTACCGAAGCAATTCGAAGGCTTGGTTGAACGCGTTCGCAGCGCTCTTGAGCGCCTGCGTGCACAAGAGCGTGCAATTATGCAGCTCTGTGTTCGTGATGCACGCATGCCGCGTACAGACTTCCTGCGCCAGTTCCCGGGCAACGAAGTGGACGAAAGCTGGACCGACGCACTGGCCAAAGGCAAAGCGAAGTACGCTGAAGCCATCGGTCGCCTGCAACCGGACATCATTCGTTGCCAGCAGAAGCTGAGCGCGCTTGAGGCCGAAACCGGTCTGACGATTGCCGAGATCAAGGACATCAACCGTCGCATGTCGATCGGTGAGGCCAAGGCCCGCCGCGCGAAGAAAGAGATGGTTGAAGCCAACTTGCGTCTGGTGATCTCCATCGCCAAGAAGTACACCAACCGTGGCCTGCAATTCCTCGACCTGATCCAGGAAGGCAACATCGGCTTGATGAAGGCTGTGGACAAGTTCGAATACCGTCGCGGCTACAAGTTCTCGACTTATGCCACCTGGTGGATCCGTCAGGCGATCACTCGCTCGATCGCCGACCAGGCCCGCACCATCCGTATTCCGGTGCACATGATCGAGACCATCAACAAGCTCAACCGTATTTCCCGGCAGATGCTGCAGGAAATGGGTCGCGAACCGACCCCGGAAGAGCTGGGCGAACGCATGGAAATGCCTGAGGATAAAATCCGCAAGGTATTGAAGATCGCTAAAGAGCCGATCTCCATGGAAACCCCGATTGGTGATGACGAAGACTCCCACCTGGGTGACTTCATCGAAGACTCGACCATGCAGTCGCCAATCGATGTCGCCACCGTTGAGAGCCTTAAAGAAGCGACTCGCGATGTACTGTCCGGCCTCACTGCCCGTGAAGCCAAGGTACTGCGCATGCGTTTCGGCATCGACATGAATACCGACCACACCCTTGAGGAAGTCGGTAAGCAGTTTGACGTGACCCGCGAGCGGATCCGTCAAATCGAAGCCAAGGCGTTGCGCAAGTTGCGCCACCCGACGCGAAGCGAGCATCTACGCTCCTTCCTCGACGAGTGATACCAGAACCCCCGGCCCAGGCCGGGGGTTTTGTTTTGCCCAGATAAAAATCCCCGCTTCACCCCTCCTGAGAAATGCCCGTCTACACTCGAAACATTCCCCGTGCCATAACGAGACCGTTATGCCCAGTTTGCCGACCGTGATACTGCTGTCGCTGCTGACCTGGACCGCAACGGCTGGCGCGTTGACTCTCACTGAAGATGAGCGTGGCTGGTTGGCGGACCATCAGGAGCTGCGCTTGGGGGTGGACACTTCGTGGCCTCCCTTCGAATATCGTGACGAGAATGGCCACTACCAGGGCCTGGCTGCGGACTATGTGCGCCTGATTCAGGATCGCCTGGGCATCAAGATTAAACTGATCGAGCCGGCGAGCTGGGGCCAGGTGTTGGAGCAGGCTCGAAACAGTCAACTCGATCTCATACCGGGCGTCATGTCCACACCGGAGCGCCAGAACTACCTGGCCTTCACTCGACCTTACATCGACTTTCCGATGGTCATCCTTGCCCACGAAGGTGGAACGCGCCCGCGCACGCTCAAGGAGCTCTATGGGTTAAAAATTGCCGTAGTGGAAAACTACGCCCCCCATGAATTACTGCGTACCCATCATCCCGATCTCAATCTGGTCGCCTTGCCCAATGTCAGCTCCACGCTCCAGGCGCTGGCCACCGGAAAGGTGGACGCCGTAGTCAGCGACCTGGCCTCAAGTGTCTGGAGCCTGCGCGAACTTAAACTCGAAGGCTTATACGTCAGCGGCGAAACGCCCTACCGCTATCAACTGGCGATGGGGGTGCCACGGAACGACAAGATACTGGTCAGCATCCTCGACAAAGTGCTGGCGGACCTGAGCCCCGACGAAACCAGCGCGATCCAGCAACACTGGGTGGGTAATTTCTCGGATAACCGCACTTTCTGGAACGATCTGCTGCTATACGGCCTGCCCGCACTGCTGTTGATGAGCGCCGTATTGATCATCGCGATTCGGATCAATCGCCGGCTCAGCTCGGAGATTTCCCGCCGCGTCGCGCTTGAACAAGAACTGCGCAGTAGCGAATACCACTACCGCAGCCTGGTGGAGAGTTTGTCGGCCATTGCCTGGGAAGCCAGCATCGCTGATTTTACCTACAGCTATGTGTCCCCCCACGCCGAGGAACTGCTGGGCTATCCCCGCGCGCATTGGCTGATTCCAGGGTTCTGGCGCAACATCATCCACCCCGCCGATCTGACCCGCACCGAAGCCTATTGCCACCGTGAAACCCGCGCCAAGCGCGATCACAGCGTTGACTACCGCGTAATCACTGCCGACGGCCGCTGCCTGTGGGTACGCGACATCGTTAGCCTGATCGAACACGGCCATGAGCCCGTCCTGCGCGGCTTGATGATTGATATCAGCGAAGCCAAGCGCACCGAAGAGGCGCTGCAGCTGTCCGAGCAGAAGTTCGCTTCGGTGTTCCAACAATGCCCGGACATATTAGTAATCGCCCGTTTCAGCGATGGTTGCCTGCTAGAGGTCAATAAAGCGTTTGAAGACCAGATCGGCTTAAGCGCTGCTCAAGTACTGGGTAAAACCGCCACTGAATTGAACATTTGGGGCATCGACGACGCAGGGCCCGACTTGCTGCATCGGGTGCAGACCACCAGCATTCGCAATCTGGAAATGTCCTTTCGACGCAGCAACGGCCAAGCCTTCACCGGGCTGATTTCCGCGGAGCCATTCCAGCTCGACATGGTGGAAGCCATCGTCGTGGTGGTGCGCGACATCACCCAGCTCAAGGAAACCCAGCAACAGCTGCAAACCTCCGAGGAGAAATTCGCCAAGGCCTTTCATGCCTCGCCCGATGGCTTGCTGCTCAGCCGCCAGCGCGACGGGCTGCTGATTGAGTTCAACGAAGGTTTCAGTCGCCTCACCGGCTTCACCGCCGCCACGTCCATCGATCAGACCGCCTTGGAGCTGGGCATCTGGGTCGACCTCAATGAACGCAAACACCTGTTGGAACTGATGCGCCGCGACGGGTTTGTGCGCGATTTCATCTGTCATATCCGCCGTGCCGACGGCCTGATACGTCTGTGCGAATTGTCCAGCCGCCCGCTACCCATTGGCGACGAGGCCTGCATGCTCACCATTGCCCGGGACATCACTGAACGCCAGCTGATGCAAGAAAAGCTGCAGCAGGCCGCCACTGTGTTCGAGAGCACCGCTGAAGGCGTACTGATTACCGACACTCGGCAGAACATCATCGCCGTCAACCGCGCCTTCAGCGAGATCACCGGCTACAGCGAGGCCGAAGCACTTGGCCAAACACCACGCTTGCTGGCCTCCGGTCTGCATGACAGTGCCTTCTATGCGGCGATGTGGCATCAGTTGACCTCTCACGGCCATTGGCAGGGCGAGATTTCCAACCGGCGCAAGAGCAGCGAGCTGTACCCCAGTTGGTTGACCATCAGCGCCGTGCGTAACCGCGAGAATGTCGTCACTCACTTCGTGGCGGTGTTCGCCGATATCTCCAGCCTCAAACTGGCCCAGGCCCGACTCGACTACCAAGCTCATCATGACCCCCTTACCGGCCTGCCGAATCGCACGCTGTTTGAAAACCGGCTACAAGCCGCGCTCAACGGCCATCAGCAAACTGGCAAACAAGGCGCTGTGCTGTTCCTCGACCTCGACCGCTTCAAGCACATCAATGACAGCCTCGGCCACCCTGTCGGCGACCTGCTGCTTAAAGGCATCGCGCTGCGCCTCAAGGAGCAACTGCGCGACATCGACACCGTCGCGCGTCTGGGCGGCGACGAATTCATCATCCTGTTACCCGGCCTGCAACATGAAGGCGATGCCGAGCACTTGGCCAATAAACTGCTGGCGTGCTT
Organism: Pseudomonas sp. S4_EA_1b; assembly: GCF_016307435.1. Classification (NCBI taxonomy): domain Bacteria; kingdom Pseudomonadati; phylum Pseudomonadota; class Gammaproteobacteria; order Pseudomonadales; family Pseudomonadaceae; genus Pseudomonas; species Pseudomonas sp. S4_EA_1b. The sequence continues at coordinate 54,584 of NZ_JAEILC010000037.1, forward strand.
CACGCCGCCGTTTCAGGCCGGCGAGCATGAGTTCTTTATCAGCGCCAGCATCGGCACCAGCCTCTATCCCCAGGACGGCACCGACGTCGCCACTCTGGTCAAGAACGCCGATGCCGCGATGTACCGCTCCAAGGCCAAGGGGCGTAATCGTGTCGAGTGCTATACCCGCGACCTCACGGTTCAAGCCAAGGAGCGCGTAGCCTTGGAACATGAGCTGCGCCGCGCCATCGAACGCAATGAGTGCAGCCTCTATTACCAACCCAAACTCTGCCTGAAGACCCACGCCCTGATCGGCGCCGAAGCCTTGATCCGCTGGCACCACCCCACCTTTGGCGACGTGCCGCCCGAACACTTCATTCCGCTTGCCGAAGAGAACGGCATGATCCTGCAGATCGGCGACTGGGTGCTGGAACAAGCCTGCCGCCAACTTCACGCCTGGCAAGGCACGTTCGACGATTTCGGCCCGCTGTCGGTTAACCTCGCCGGCGCACAGTTGCGTCATCCCAACCTGCTGCCGCGCATCGAACAACTGCTGCACGACTACCGCCTGGAGCCCGGCTGCCTGCAACTGGAGATCACCGAGAACTTCATCATGAGCCAGGCCGAAGAAGCCCTCGATGTGCTGCACGAACTCAAACGTTTGGGCGTCCAACTGGCGATCGACGACTTCGGCACTGGGTATTCCTCCCTCAGCTACCTCAAACGCTTGCCGCTGGACTTCCTTAAGATCGACCAATCCTTCGTCCGCGGCCTGCCCGATGACCCCCACGACGTTGCCATCGTGCGCGCCATCATCGCCCTGGGCCACAGCATGCAATTCACCATCATTGCCGAAGGCGTGGAAAACCCCGCACAACAAGCCTTCCTTGCCGACGAAGGCTGCGAACAGATGCAAGGCTACATCGTCAGCCTGCCTTTGCCGCCGGAGCTTTTTGCCGCCACGTTCCTTCGTATGACAGTTGAGGATTTTTCGGATAGCACAGCGAGGAAACCATCGCTATAATCCGCGACCTGTTAAGGGCCTATAGCTCAGTTGGTCAGAGCAGAGGACTCATAATCCTTTGGTCCACGGTTCAAGTCCGTGTGGGCCCACCAACTCCAAAGCCGCGCATTGCGCGGCTTTCGCGTTTCTGGCGTTTGATAAATAGCAGCCAATAATCTCAAAAAGCCTGACACCGTCCACAAAACGTCCATAGCTCACTTGGCAAACAACTGCCCAATATCTTTGAACGCCTTGAATTCCAGTGCATTCCCGCACGGATCAAACAGGAACAACGTGGCCTGCTCCCCCACCTGCCCCTTGAAGCGAATATGCGGTTCCAGCACGAACTTCGTCTGCCTGGCTTGCAGGCGCTCGGCCAGGGCATGCCAGTCTTCCCACCCCAACACCACACCAAAATGCGGCACGGGCACGTCGTGGCCATCGACTGCGTTAGTGTGCGCCGCTTGCTGGGACGCGGTCTGCGGGTGTTCGTGGATCACCAGTTGATGGCCGAAGAAGTTGAAGTCGACCCAGTGTTCGCTGGAACGCCCTTCCTCCAGGCCGAAGACCTCACGGTAGAAGTACCGCGCGGCCGCCAGATCGAATACAGGAATTGCCAGGTGAAAAGGAGCGAGTGCCATCAGGTCAACCCTCTTTTGGATTTTTGAATGCCTGGGAGTTTAGCCTTGCTCCCGCCGATGAAAAGACGATAGTTTTCGCGCCGAGCTCAAATAATTTCGATGATTTAAGGGGCCGAAGCTGCGCGAATCGCAGCCCTCGTCTCGGTCTCTCGCCATGGCACCTTTGCGGCCACCAGGCTACTTGCTGGCCGGCGCAAGCCTGTAACATGCCCGCCCATCGCCGCCTTCACTGGAGTTCTGCCCTTGTCTGTCCTGGATGAAATCGATCGCCAACTGATCGCCGCGCTGCAGATCAATGCCCGCGAAAGCGTGGCCATGCTGGCCCGCCAACTGGGCATCGCGCGCACCACGGTCACCTCGCGCCTGGCGCGCCTGGAGAAAACCCAAGTGATCACCGGTTATGGCGTGCGCCTGGGCCAGCGCGTGGTCGATGGCGGCCTGCAGGCCTATGTTGGCATCACCGTACAGCCGCGCTCCGGTAAAGAAGTACTGCGCAGGCTCAGTGCCATGGCTCAGGTGCAACAGCTGTGCGCGGTGAGCGGCGAGTTCGATTATGTGGCGTGGTTGCGCACCGATTCGCCGGAACAGTTGGACCAACTGCTGGACCAGATCGGCAGCGTCGACGGTGTGGAGAAAACCACCACGTCGATCATCCTCAGTAACAAATTGGATCGCGGCCAGCCAATTTGACTAATCATCTCGTCATATTGACTAAAATCAATCCAATCCGACGACACATTGCGTCTTATTAACGATCACAACCGTCCCTAAACTGGCTGCCATCTTTTCCTATACTCAGCGGGTCGCGTCCCGCCAAGCCGTCAGTAAGGTCAGCCATGAGCATTCCGTCCAGCACCATCAGCAAGACCAATCGCCACCCTGCCGACGGCAAAAAACCCATCACCATCTTTGGCCCGGACTTTCCGTTTGCATTCGATGACTGGATTGAACATCCGGCCGGCCTGGGCAGCATTCCCGCCGAACACCATGGCGCCGAAGTGGCGATCGTCGGCGCCGGCATCGCCGGGCTGGTTGCGGCTTACGAGCTGATGAAGCTGGGCCTCAAACCGGTGGTGTATGAAGCCTCGAAAATGGGCGGCCGCTTGCGTTCCCAGGCGTTTGAAGGGGCCGAAGGCATCATTGCCGAACTCGGCGGCATGCGCTTCCCGGTGTCGTCCACCGCGTTCTACCACTATGTAGACAAACTGGGTCTGGACACCAAACCGTTCCCCAACCCACTGACACCCGCCTCCGGCAGTACCGTGATCGACCTTGAAGGTCAGACCCACTACGCACAAAAATTGTCGGATCTGCCGGCCCTGTTCCAGGAAGTGGCTGACGCCTGGGCCGATGCGCTGGAGGCCGGTTCGCAGTTCGGCGATATCCAGCAGGCCATCCGCGACCGCGACGTACCGCGCCTCAAGGCCCTGTGGAACAAGCTGGTGCCGTTGTGGGACGACCGCACGTTTTATGATTTTGTCGCCACTTCCAAAGCCTTCGCCAAACTGTCGTTTCACCACCGCGAAGTGTTCGGCCAGGTCGGTTTCGGCACCGGAGGCTGGGACTCGGACTTCCCCAACTCGATGTTGGAGATATTCCGCGTGGTGATGACCAACTGCGACGACCACCAGCACCTGGTGGTCGGCGGCGTGGCCCAGGTGCCCATGGGCATCTGGCGCCATGTGCCGGAACGTTGCGCCCACTGGCCGGCCGGCACCAGCCTCAGCACACTGCACCGTGGCGCGCCACGGGCTGGGGTCAAGCGTATCGCCCACGCCGCCAATGGCCGCTTTGCCGTCACCGACACCTACGGCGACACCCGCGAATACGCTGCCGTGCTGACCACCTGCCAGAGCTGGCTGCTGACCACCCAGATCGAGTGCGATGAAACCCTGTTCTCGCAAAAGATGTGGATGGCACTGGACCGCACTCGCTACATGCAGTCCTCGAAAACCTTCGTGATGGTCGACCGCCCGTTCTGGAAGGACAAAGATCCGGAAACCGGCCGTGACCTGATGAGCATGACCCTCACCGACCGTCTGACCCGGGGCACTTACCTGTTCGACAATGGCGACGACAAGCCTGGGGTGATCTGCCTGTCCTACTCGTGGATGAGCGATGCGCTGAAGATGCTGCCGCAGCCCATCGATAAACGGGTGAAACTGGCCCTGGACGCGTTGAGCAAGATCTACCCGAAAGTCGACATCAAGGCGCGCATCATCGGCGACCCGATCACCGTGTCCTGGGAGGCCGACCCGCATTTCCTCGGTGCCTTCAAAGGCGCGCTGCCTGGGCACTATCGTTATAACCAGCGCATGTATGCGCATTTTATGCAAAAGGACATGCCTGCCGAACAACGCGGGATCTTCATCGCCGGGGACGACGTGTCCTGGACACCCGCGTGGGTGGAAGGCGCGGTACAAACCTCACTGAATGCCGTATGGGGCATCATGAATCACTTTGGCGGTCGCACTCACCCCGAAAACCCGGGGCCAGGTGATGTGTTCGACGAGATCGGACCAATCGCCCTCGCCGATTAAGGAGCCAGGCCATGCGTGTCGCGATCTACCAATGCCCACCGCTGCCGCTGGATGTGGCCGCGAACCTCAAACGCTTGCACACCGTGGCGCACGAGGCGTCCGGCAGCGCCGATGTGCTGGTGCTGCCGGAGATGTTTCTGACCGGCTATAACATCGGGGCCAAAGCCGCCGGGGCGCTGGCCGAAGCGCCGGACGGGGACTCGGCGCAAGCGATTGCCAAGCTGGCGCAAAACGCCGGCCTGGCCATCCTGTATGGCTACCCGGAACGGGCCAATGACGGGCAGATCTACAACGCCGTGCAACTGATCGACGCCAACGGTCAGCGCCTGTGCAATTACCGCAAGACTCATTTGTTCGGCGATCTGGACCACTCGATGTTCAGTGCCGGGGACGATGATTTCCCGCTGGTGGAACTCAACGGCTGGAGGCTCGGGATGCTGATCTGTTACGACTTGGAGTTCCCGGAAAACACCCGGCGCCTGGCCCTGGCCGGCGCCGAACTGATTCTGGTGCCCACCGCGAATATGGTGCCGTTCGATTTCGTCGCCGACGTAACCGTGCGAGCGCGGGCCTTCGAGAACCAGTGCTACGTGGCTTACGCCAACTACTGCGGGAACGAAGAGGACATTCACTATTGCGGGCAGAGCAGCCTGGCAGCACCGAATGGCGAGCGCATCGCCCTCGCAGGTCTGGATGAGGCCTTGATTGTCGGCACCCTGGATCACCAGGCAATCCTCAACGCGCGCATGGCCAATGACTATTTGCAGGACCGTCGCCCCGAGCTGTACGGCACGCTGCACAAGCCCTGATCCCGCAGGTTTGCTAGCATGAGCGCTTCCCACGCTTTGGAAGTGCCCATGCCCGCCCCGGCCTACCCTCACCCTGCCACCCTGACTCTGGCCAACGGCCTGCGTGTCACCCTGCACGCTGCACCCCATTTAAAGCGCTGCGCCGCTGTGGTGCGGGTGGCCGCCGGTAGCCATGATGCGCCCTTGGCGTGGCCGGGGTTGGCGCACTTTCTGGAACACCTGTTGTTCCTGGGGACTGAGCGCTTTCCGACAGGCGAAGGGCTGATGACCTACGTGCAGCAGCATGGCGGACAGGTCAACGCCAGCACCCGTGAACGCACCACCGAATTTTTCTTCGAACTGCCGGTGTCGAACGTTGCACAAGGGCTGGAGCGGTTGGCGGATATGCTGGCGCGCCCACGCCTGGCACTGGACGATCAGCTACGGGAGCGCGAAGTGCTGCAAGCGGAGTTCGTGGCCTGGTCCCAAGACGCCAAGGCCCAGCAGCAAGTGGCCTTGCTCGAAGGTGTGGCGAACGGTCATCCGCTGCGCGACTTCCATGCCGGCAACCGGGACAGCCTGCCGGTGGAAACCGAGGCCTTTCAGCAAGGCTTGAGGACATTTCACGCGCAGTTCTATCAGAGCGGGCAGATGACACTGAGCCTGGCCGGTCCCCAGTCGCTGGATCAACTCCAAGCCCTGGCGCACCGCTTCGGCGAAATCATCGTCCCCGGTTCCGGACAACCACAGGTGGCACCACCAGCCCTGATGCAAAGCCAGCCCCAGGGTTATCGCCATGTCGCAGGGCAGCATCTGCACCACGTCATCGCCTGCAACGCACCACGTGAAGCCCTGGAGTTCCTGTGTACCTGGCTCAACAACCCAGCGCCCGGCGGCCTATTGGCCGAACTGCAAGCCCAAGGCCTGGCCACCGCGTTGCACGCCAGCGTGCTCTATCACTTCGCCGGGCAGGCGCTGTTGGACATCGACGTTACGCTCAGCCAGCCAGGCGAGCCGGCAGCTCAGGTTGAAGCGTTGCTGCACGACTGGCTGGGCTTTTTCGCACACAGTGATTGGACGTCACTGCGCGAAGAGTTCGCCCGATTGACCGCGCGCCAGCGGCAGGTCCAGGGCGCATTGGCCCTGGCCCGCAACGACCGCGAAGCCCTGTCGGATCAGGACATCACCGCGCTGCGCACGCTGCTGGATTCACTGCACCTGCCATGCGCTCGGCACTTATGGCAACTGCCCCCCCACAACCCCTTCCTGCGCCCACCGGTCAAAGACCAACGCGCCGGCTTGATTCGTGGCCAGACCAGCGCCCATCGCGGCTTGCGCACCTTTGCCCAGGACCGCTCGCGGGGCCGTAGGGATGCAGCCGCGCTGACCTTCAGCCAGGCCCTACCCATAGACAGCCAGGAAGGTGCGCTGTACTTGAACTGGCGATTTGACTCGCGCGCGCCGTCCGGGCTGGAAGGTGCGCTGCATGCTTTGAGCGAAAACGCTCGCCAAGCGGGGCTTGAGTTGACCGTTGAAACGATCGGCCATGATTGGCGGGTCAGTCTGGTCGGGCTTCACGCGCTCATGCCGACGGTACTTGAAGCGTTAGCGCAAAATCTGACGCAAGCACAGGAAACACCCGACACCACGCCGCCGCTGCTCGCCATTCGTACGCTGCTTAAAGCGCTGCCCGCCTGCTGCGCAGAGACCACGGCCGCAGATGCACATGACACCGTGTCCTGGAACACCGCGCGTTGGCATGGGCTGGGAGTAGGTTTGCCGCCGGCGTGCGAGGCGCTGATAAAGACAGCGGCCGCGCGACTGCCGGGGCAACCGACGAGCATTGAACGCCACACCCGAGACCTCAAAGGCCAACGCGTATGGCATGAGGTCAACACTGACGCCAGCGAAGCAGCCCTGCTGCTGTTCTGTCCGACACCCAGCCCTTCCCTGGCGGATGAAGCCGCGTGGCGCCTGCTCGCTCATCGGGTCCAGGGGCCGTTTTACCAACGCCTGCGGGTGGAACAGCAGATCGGCTACGCCGTGTTCAGTGGTATCCGACAGATCAGCGGGCAGACCGGCCTGTTGTTTGGCGTGCAATCGCCCCATCTGTCGCTGGATGAAATTGTGCAGCAGCTGCACAGTTTCCTGGAGCAGCTGCCTGAGCTGATCGAAGACGACACCGACTTGGGCAACGCGGCCCTGGCGCAGCAGTTCGCTGTCGATACCCTCCCCACCGCACAGGCGTCGCAACTGATTTGGCACTCGCACCTGGCGGGCCATCCGTCGGATTATCTCGCGCTGCTTCAACGACATATCCGTGACTGCACGCACGCAGACCTGCAGCGCGCCGCTCAGCAGCTGAACCACGCCGCTGGTGGCTGGCACTGCGTGGCCAACGGCCCACACACAGCGAACGCTTGACCTCTCAATAACTGATCATTGCCGCCCCTGTAACAGCCTTTTTCCACCAAGACAGCGCTAACTTGAAAAGAATTAAGTAACATTCCCACGCACGCATCTGAACATCTCCGACAGGAGGTGGACTATATGTATTACTTGGTAGTAAACGTCCCATCCCTTCGTAGGAGTAAGAATATGACCTGGTCCAAACCTGCTTACACTGATCTGCGCATCGGTTTCGAAGTCACCATGTACTTCGCCAGCCGTTAATCCGCTGGGTATTACAACGCCTCGGTTCGCCCGGGGCGTTTTTGTTTTGAGCTTTGCTTGATGGAGCGACCATGTTTGTCCAGATCCTAGGTTCCGCCGCCGGCGGCGGTTTCCCGCAGTGGAACTGCAATTGCGTGAACTGCGCAGGCTTTCGTGACGGCAGCCTGCGGGCCCAAGCGCGCACCCAGTCGTCCATCGCGATTTCCGATGACGGCGTCAATTGGGTGCTGTGCAATGCCTCGCCGGATATTCGTGCGCAACTGCAAGGCTTCGCGCCCATGCAACCGGGCCGCGCCCTGCGTGACACCGGCATCAGCGCGATCATCCTGATGGACAGCCAGATCGACCACACCACCGGCCTGCTGAGCCTGCGCGAGGGCTGCCCGCATCAAGTGTGGTGCACCGACATGGTCCACGAGGACCTGAGCAGCGGCTTCCCGTTGTTCACCATGCTGACCCATTGGAACGGCGGCCTGGCCTGGAACCGTATCGAGCTGGATGCAAGCTTCACCATCCCGGCTTGCCCCAACCTGCGTTTCACTCCGCTGCCGTTGCGCAGCGCGGCGCCGCCCTACTCGCCGCACCGATTCGACCCACACCCGGGCGACAATATCGGTCTGATCGTCGAAGACCTGCGCACCGGCGGCAAACTCTTCTATGCCCCGGGCCTGGGCAAAGTCGACGCGCCATTGCTGGACATCATGGCAAGCAGCGATTGCCTGCTGGTGGACGGCACGATGTGGGACGACGATGAAATGCAGCGCCGTGGCGTCGGCACCCGTACCGGCCGCGAGATGGGCCACCTGGCACAGAACGGCCCCGGCGGCATGCTGGAAGTGCTTGAGCAGTTGCCACAGCAGCGCAAGGTGCTTATCCACATCAACAACACCAACCCAATCCTCGACGAAGATTCCCCCGAGCGGGCCGAGCTGGCGCGGCGCAATGTGGAAGTGGCTTACGACGGCATGAGCATTGAATTGTAGGAGCAAGCGAAATGACTGATACACCGCTGACGCGCGACGCATTCGAACAGGCCCTGCGGGCCAAGGGCGCCTTCTATCATATTCATCACCCCTACCATGTGGCGATGTACGAAGGCCGCGCCACCCGCGAGCAGATCCAAGGCTGGGTTGCCAACCGCTTCTACTACCAGGTGAACATTCCGCTGAAGGACGCCGCAATCCTGGCCAACTGCCCGGACCGTGAAATCCGTCGCGAGTGGATCCAGCGCCTGCTCGACCACGACGGCGCGCCCGGCGAAGACGGCGGCATCGAAGCCTGGCTGCGCCTGGGCCAGGCCGTGGGTCTGGACCCCGACCAACTGCGTTCCCAGGAACTGGTACTGCCCGGCGTGCGCTTTGCGGTGGACGCTTACGTCAATTTCGCCCGCCGCGCCAGCTGGCAGGAAGCGGCCAGCAGCTCGCTGACCGAACTGTTCGCGCCGCAGATCCACCAGTCGCGCCTCGACAGCTGGCCACAGCATTACCCATGGATAGACCCGGCCGGCTACGAATACTTCCGTACCCGTCTGGGCCAGGCTCGCCGCGATGTGGAACACGGTCTGGCGATTACGCTGCAGCACTACACCACCCGTGAGGGCCAGGAGCGCATGCTGGAAATTCTCCAGTTCAAACTGGACATTCTGTGGAGCATGCTGGACGCCATGAGCATGGCCTATGAACTGAACCGCCCGCCGTATCACAGCGTGACCGACCAGCGGGTGTGGCATAAAGGGATCACCCTATGAGCTTTGATCGCAGCAAGACACCCACCTGGCGTCCGGGTTATCGATTCCAATACGAGCCGGCGCAAAAGGGTCACGTGCTGCTCTATCCCGAGGGCATGATCAAGCTCAACGACAGCGCGGCGTTGATCGGGGGGTTGATCGACGGAGAGCGCGACGTCGCGGCGATCATTGCCGAGCTGGATAAACAGTTCCCCGGCGTGCCAGAGCTGGGTGACGACATCGAGCAATTCATGGAGGTCGCCCGTGCAGAGCACTGGATTACCCTTGCCTGAGAAACCGCCGATTGGTCTGCCGCTTTGGCTGTTGGCTGAGCTGACCTATCGTTGCCCACTGCAATGTCCGTACTGCTCCAACCCCCTGGACTTCGCCGAGCAGGGCAAGGAGCTGAGCACTGAGCAATGGTTCAAGGTGTTTCGCGAAGCCCGCGAGATGGGCGCCGCGCAACTGGGTTTTTCCGGGGGCGAACCGCTGGTGCGCCAAGACCTTGCGGAGCTGATCGGCGAAGCACGCAGGCTGGGGTTCTATACCAACCTGATCACCTCCGGCATCGGCCTGACCGAGCAGAAGATCAGCGACTTCAAGAAAGCCGGCCTGGATCATATCCAGATCAGCTTCCAGGCCAGCGACGAACAGGTGAACAACCTGCTGGCCGGCTCGAAAAAAGCATTTGCGCAAAAGCTGGAAATGGCCCGCGCGGTAAAAGCGCATGGCTATCCGATGGTGCTGAACTTCGTCACCCATCGGCACAACATCGACAAGATCGACCGCATTATCGAGCTGTGCATCGCCTTGGAAGCGGATTTCGTCGAACTCGCCACCTGCCAGTTCTATGGCTGGGCGCAGCTCAATCGTGTGGGTCTGTTGCCGACTCGGGAGCAACTGGTACGCGCCGAACGCATCACCAATGAATACCGCGCCAAGCTCGAAGCCGAAGGCCATCCGTGCAAATTGATCTTCGTAACGCCGGACTACTATGAGGAGCGCCCGAAAGCCTGCATGAACGGCTGGGGCAGTATCTTTCTGACGGTGACGCCGGACGGCACTGCGCTGCCTTGTCACGGCGCCCGACAAATGCCGGTGCAATTTCCCAATGTGCGCGACCACAGCATGCAGCACATCTGGTACGACTCTTTCGGTTTCAATCGCTTTCGCGGCTACGACTGGATGCCCGAGCCGTGTCGTTCATGCGATGAGAAGGAAAAAGACTTCGGTGGCTGCCGCTGCCAGGCGTTCATGCTCACGGGCGATGCCAGCAATGCCGATCCGGTGTGCAGCAAGTCCGAGCATCACGGCATCATCCTCGACGCACGGGAAGAAGCCGAACACGCCACCCAGACCATCGAGCAACTGGCCTTCCGCAACGAGCGCAACTCACGGCTCATCGCGAAAGGCTGAAGCCTCAACGCTTGGCGATGATATACACCGCATGGACGATGCCTGGGATGTAACCGCACAGGGTCAGCAGAATATTCAGCCAGAACGCGCCGCCGAAACCTACCTGCAGGAACACACCCAATGGCGGCAACAGAATGGCGATGATGATACGAATGAAATCCATGGGTCAGCTCCAATCAATCGGCTCGTGCGAGCCGTGTAGCTAATCGACCTTGGGTGTTCGTGAGGGTTCAGTGGATCTGGCACGAAGCCATGCGTTAACGATCAGGCAAAAAAAACACCCCCAGCCAAAAGAATCAGGCTGGGGGCGTTGCGTATACCGCGAGACGGTTCAGGAATTGGGGTTAAACGGCAATGCCTTTGCGGCACTGCAATTGCGCGGTGCGCACGCGGGAGAAGGCGCGGGCCAGGCGCAGGAGCATTTCGTCGATGTTGCCTTTGCTCACGGTCAGCGCGGGGGTGAAGCGCAGGCAGTCGGGCTGTGGCGCGGTGAGGATCAGTCCTTCATGTAATGCCGCGTTGACCACTGCATCCGCGGAGTCTTCCGACAACGTCAGCCCCCATAGCAGGCCGTGGCCGCGCACGGCGCCATGGTTATAGCGGTAAGCCAGGCGAGCCAGGCCTTCGCTCAGATAGAGGCCGGTCTCACGCACCTGCTCAAGAAAACCGTGTTCCAGCACGCTGTTGAGAACGGCGACACCGGCCGCCGCCATCAGCGCATTGCCATGATGGGTGCCTTCCAGCTCGCCGACATCGAAGCAGCACGCGTTGCCACGCGCCAGCAGCGCCGCCAATGGCACGCCGCCGCCTAGGCCCTTGCCCAGGGTGATGATGTCGGCGCGCACGCCATAGTGCTGCTCGGCCAGTAGTGTTCCGCAACGGCCGATGCCGGTTTGCACTTCGTCGAGGATCAGCAAAATCCCCAACTCCCGGCACAGCCGTTCGACGCCCTTGAGGTAGTGCTCGCTGGCGGGCACCACGCCGGCGCCCTGGATCGGCTCAAGCATGATCGCCACCGTCTGAGCGTCCACCGCCGCGTGCAATGCCGGCAAGTCGTTGAATGGCACATGACTGAAGCCTGGCAATTGCGGCTCAAAGCGGTTTTCCTGGGCGCCCGACGAGGCGGCGAGTGCCGCGAAGCTGCGGCCATGTCGAGCGTTGCTCGCACTGATAATGCGATAGGCCCCGCCGCGGTGCAGTTGGCCCCACTTACGCGCCAGTTTGATGGCCGCTTCACACGCCTCCGCGCCGCTGTTAAGCAGGTAGGCCTGGTCGCTGCCCGTGCGATGGCACAAGCGTTCGACCAAGTTGAGTTGCGCACGGTTGTGCAGGGCCATGCCGGGATTGATCAATGCCTGGGTCTGGTCGGCCAGGGCGTTGATCAACACCTGCGGGCTGTGACCAAGGCTGTTGGCAGCATTGCCCTGACTGAAATCCAGATAGGCGCGGTCGTCGCTGTCCCACAACCAAGAGCCCTGGCCGCGTACGAACACTTGCGGGGGCTTAGCGACGGTGGGCATCAGCGCATCACTGGACGGTTCATCGGGCGTCGAATCCAGTACCAAGTCATCCAGGCTAGGCGCGGGCCGGCGTAAGGTAAACAGATTCACACTTCACCCCCGACAGCAAGCGGACATTGTCCACTCACGACTTGGATGTTTTTTGAGTTGCCTATGTAAACGCTATTAAAAAGAACGCTGCTCATTGCACGATCCGGCCCTGTAAGCCCTGCGAATAGGCGCTAGACTAGGCGCCTCGGCGGCCTTCGGCCATTTCGTTTTTCCAGCTTTTTCGATAAGCAAACCTTATGGATTTTAAGCAACTGCGTTATTTCGTCGCGGTGTATGAAGAAGGCCATGTGGGGCGGGCCGCAGAACGTCTCTCGATCTCCCAGCCGGCGCTGTCGCAGCAGATCCGCCATCTGGAACAGCACTTGGACGTCAGCCTATTCGAACGCAGCAGCAAACGCCTGCTGCCGACGCTGGCGGCGCACACGCTGTATAACCATGCACTGCCGCTGATTGATGGCATGCAACACGCCGTCGAAGCGTTGCGCAACTTCAAAGGCCAGGCATTGCGCACGTTGGCCATCGGCGTGCTGCAGACCGTGCATACCAGCCTGGTGCCACAGATGCTCGAACGGGTGCGCAAGGCCCAACCGCATCTGGTGGTGCAGATCTACGAATTGACCGGGCTGGAGATTGAACGGCGACTGCTCAACGGCTCGCTGGACATCGGCATCAGCTACCTGCCGCCGCGTCAGCCGGGGTTGCAAGGCGTGTTGCTGTACGAAGATGAGCTGAAGGTGGTGATCCCTGAGGATCATCCTTTGCGGGAATTCAAGAAAGTGTCGCTGAAACAGGCGGCTGAGTTGCCGATGTTGCTGCTGGGGGAAGAGTTTCAGATCCGACAAATCTGGCAAGGCCAACTTGCTAACCTCGGGCGGCGCCCGCAGGTACAGGCCGAACTCAATACCATGGTGGGGATTCTCGACAGCTTGCCGCACACCCGGTTGGCCACCGTGCTGCCGGGACGCTCCCAGGACGAACACAACAGTCAGTCACTGCTGTGGAAACCCCTGAGCGAACCACGGGTGCCCTTGAAAGTCGGCCTGGTGTGTCGCGATGTGCAGCGCCAACAGGCAACGATGGCCTTGTTGCGCACCTTGCTTGAAGACGTGATGAATGCCCCGCAGACGCCCGCCTGACTTTTTCGCGGGCAAAAGAAAACCCCGCCGAAGCGGGGCTTTGCAGACTGTTTCCCTGACATCCATTTCACTCCGCCGTCCTGGCAGAATCCTACGTGTCCGTGTTGTTGCTTTGCGCTTCCTGCGCGACGTCCATGTGAAGTAGATTATCGATGGATCCAATGTGGCGATAGAGGACGATTAGCAGCACGTCATGTAAGAGATTGCTTACACGCCCTCCAAGCCTTTAGAACTGGGCTTCATCCAGCAAAAATAGCGATTCGCTACCGGCTTTTACCGACGCACACAACGAGTGGATACGCGGCAGTAGGCGCGCAAAGTAGAAGCGTGCAGTGCCCAGTTTGCTGGCGTAGAAGTCGTCCTCGGTTTCCTTGCCCCATGCGGCCTTGGCCATGCGTGCCCACATATAGGCATAGGCCATGTAACCAAACGCATGCAAATACTCCACCGACGCCGCGCCGATTTCGTTCGGGTTGGTTTTGGCGCGATCAAGCACCCAGGCCGTCAGCTCATCCAGGTTATCCACCGCCGCGTTCAGCGGACGGATGAACTCGCCCAGCTCAGCCCCGGCTGTCGCGGTGAACTGGCGAACCTCGTCGGCGAACAAACGATAGAACGCGCCGCCGCTGCCAACGATCTTGCGCCCCATCAAGTCCAGGGCCTGGATGCCATTGGTGCCTTCGTAGATTTGGGTGATGCGCACATCGCGCACCAATTGTTCCTGGCCCCATTCGCGAATGTAGCCGTGGCCGCCAAACACTTGCTGACCCAGCACGGTGGTTTCCAGGCCCAAGTCGCTGAGGAACGCCTTGGCCACCGGCGTGAGCAAGGCCACCAGGTTGTCGGCGCGCTCGCGGGCGGCGGCATCGTCGCTGAACTTGGCGATATCCAATTGGGTGGCTACGTAGGTGGAGAACGCACGGCCACCTTCGTTCGACGCTTTCATGGTCAGTAGCATGCGACGCACGTCGGGATGGACGATGATCGGGTCGGCCACTTTGTCCTTGGCCTGGGCGCCGGTCGGCGCACGGCTTTGCAAGCGGTCACGCGCGTACTCGATGGCGTTCTGGTAGGAACGCTCACCGGACGCCAACCCCTGAATGCCTACGCCCAGACGCTCGTAGTTCATCATGGTGAACATCGCCGCCAGACCACGGTTAGGCTCGCCCACCAAATAACCCACGGCTTCGTCGAAGTTCATCACGCAGGTAGCGGACGCCTGGATGCCCATCTTGTGTTCGATGGAGCCGCAGCTCACTGGGTTACGCGCGCCCAGGCTGCCATCGGCATTGACCATAAACTTAGGCACCAGGAACAGCGAGATGCCCTTGGGACCGGCCGGCGCATCGGGCAACTTGGCCAACACCAGGTGGATGATGTTTTCGGTCAGGTCGTGCTCGCCGCCGGTGATAAAGATTTTGGTCCCGCTGACCTTGTATGAACCGTCCGCCTGCGGCTCGGCCTTGGTGCGGATAATCCCCAGGTCGGTACCGGCATGGGCTTCGGTGAGGCACATGGAACCGGCCCACTCGCCGGAATACATCTTCGGCAGGTAGGTGGCTTTCAAGTCTTCGTTGGCGTGGGTCGCGATCGACACGCAGGCGCCGGAGGTCAGCATTGGGTACAGGCCGAACGCCAGGCTCGACGAGTTGATCATCTCTTCAACCTGGGCCGACACCGCCTTGGGCATGCCCATGCCGCCAAACGCGGGGTCGCCACCCACGCCCACCCAGCCGCCTTCGGCGTAGGTTTTATAGGCCTGTGGGAAACCATCCGGCGTCGATACCACCGTGTCCGCCCAGCGGCAACCTTGCTCATCGCCGCCGCGGCTGAGCGGGGCGATGGATTTGGCGGTGACTTTGCCGGCTTCTTCGAGGATCGCCTCAACGGTTTCGGCATCTACGCTGTCTGCCAACGCCGGCAACTGAGCCCAGGTGTTGGCGACGTCGAACACTTCGTTGAGGACGAAGCGCATATCCCGCAGCGGCGCTTTGTAATCAGCCATGGCAAACCTCGTTAGAACGTAAAAAGTGATTCGGTAGGATCGGTTTTACAGGCCCCGAGTGTAACCGAACAACTTTTGAGACACATAGGGTCTGCTTGTGACTGACAAGTATTTTTAAGTCACCCCAGCATAAATGCCTCCGCAGGCAGACTCATCAGGCACTCACTGCCCGCCTCCACCGCCGCACGATGAGTGATGGTGCGCGGCAACAGGCGTTTAAAGTAGAACTCGCAGGTGGCCAACTTGGCCTTGGCGAACTCGCCGTCGCTGTGGGACTGCGCGGCAATGGCCATGCGTAGCCACAAGTAGGCGAGGATGATGTACCCGCTGTACATCAAGTAATCCACAGCCGCCGCGCCCACTTCGTCCGCGTTCTTCATCGCGGCCATGCCCACCTTGGTGGTTAACTCGCCCCATTCCTGGTTCAACTGATTGAGCTGCGCCACATACCCCTTGAGCTGCGGGTGTTCGGCATTCGCAGCGCAGAACTTATGCACGATCTTGGTAAACCCACGTAGCAACTTACCTTTGCTGCCCAGCACCTTACGGCCCAGCAGGTCGAGGGCCTGGATGCCGTTGGTGCCTTCGTAGATCGGTGCGATCCGCGCATCCCGCGCCAATTGCTCCATGCCCCATTCGCGGATGTAGCCGTGGCCGCCGAAGATCTGCATGCCGAGGTTGGTCACCTCCAGGCCGGTATCGGTCATGAAGGCTTTGCAGATCGGTGTGAGGAAGGCCAACAGGTCTTCGGCCTCCTGGCGCTGGGCGGCGTCGTCGCCCAGGTGGGCGGTGTCCAGCAGTTGCGCGGTGAAATAGGCCAGCGCCCGATTGCCTTCGTTGAAGGCCTTCATGGTCAACAGCATGCGTCGCACGTCGGCGTGCACGATGATCGGGTCGGCAGGCTTGTCCGGGGCCTTGGGGCCGGTCAGAGAACGCATTTGCAGGCGGTCATTGGCGTACTTGATCGCGCCCTGGAAACTCGCCTCGCCATTGCACAGCCCCTGCATGCCGGTGCCCAGGCGCGCGTGGTTCATCATGGTGAACATGCAGTTGAGGCCTTTATTGGCCTCGCCGATCAGAAAGCCTTTGGCGCCGTCGAAGTTCAGCACGCACGTAGCCGAGGCCTTGATGCCCATCTTGTGTTCGATGGAGCCGCAGTGCACCGCATTACGCTCGCCGGAATCGGCGTGGAACTTGGGCACGATAAACAACGAAATACCTTTGGTACCCGCCGGTGCGTCCGGCAGTTTGGCCAGCACCAGGTGGATGATATTGGCGCTCAGATCGTGCTCGCCGGCCGAAATGAAAATCTTGCTACCGGTGACGGCGTAGCTGCCGTCCGCCTGGGGCACGGCGCGGGTCTTGATCAGGCCCAGGTCGGTGCCGCAGTGGGCTTCGGTCAGGCACATGGTGCCGGTCCATTCGCCGGCGGTGAGTTTGCTCAGGTAGGTGTCTTTCTGTTCGGCGGTGCCATGGGCGTGGATCGCCGACATGGCGCCGTGGGTCAGGCCGGGGTACATGCCCCACGACGTATTGCTGGAGCCGATCATCTCGCTGAGCACCAGGCCCAGTGATTGCGGCAAGCCTTGACCGCCGTAGGCCGGGTCGGCCGCGACGCCGTGCCAGCCACCTTCCACGTACTGGGCGAACGCTTCTTTGAAGCCCTTGGGTGTGGTCACAACGCCATTGTCGAAATGGCAGCCCTCTTCATCACCGCTACGGTTGAGCGGCGAGAGTACGTTCTCGCAGAATTTCGCACCTTCTTCGAGGATGGCACTGACCATGTCCGGGCTGGCGTCCGTCGCGCCCAATGCCGCGTAGTGACCGTGGAAATCAAACACGTTGTCGATCAAAAAGCGCATGTCGCGCAGGGGAGCTTTGTACTCAGGCATGGCGATGTCTCCAGCGGCAGATCGCTCCAACCTACCGCCGGCCTGCACGCCGTTCAATCACTGTAGGGCCGCTGAATACACCGCCATTACTCAACCGGCAGCGCTCTGCATGCGTACCGCGCCACGGCGGTTCTGGCCGGCCGCGATTACGCAGTTACGTCCCGCGCCCTTGGCCGCGTACAGCGCCTGGTCGGCGGATTTGAGCACTTCTTCCGGCGTGCGTTGCTCCACCTGGCGCTCGGCCACACCGATGCTGACCGTCACTGAGACACTCGACGCCCCGCTACCCGCCCGACGTTGACGGCCCTGTTGGTCATCCTGAGGACGGTCCGCGTTGCGCAGCTTGATATCGTAGTTGGCGACGATCTCGCGGATCTCCTCCAAGTGCGGCAGGCACTCATCCAGGGTCTTGCCGGCGAATACCACGGCAAACTCTTCCCCGCCGTAACGGTACGCGCGCCCGCCGCCGTTGACCTTGGACAGCTTGCTCGCCACCAGGCGCAACACCTGATCGCCCACATCATGGCCGTGGGTGTCGTTGAAGCGCTTGAAGTGATCGACGTCGGTCATCGCCAGCACATAGTTGCGCCCCAGGCGCTGCATGCGCTCGTTGAGGGCCCGCCGCCCGGGCAGGCCGGTCAACTCGTCACGGAATGCCATTTGATATGCCTCATGGGCCACGCCGGCGGCGATCATCAACATGACCTGGCTGCACATGATGTTCAGGGTGAACGGCAGGATGAACGTTTGCGGCAGCATCCAGAACAACCCCATCACGCCCACCAATTGCGCCGCATGCAGCGGACGCGGCTGGTACCAGTACTGCGCGGCAAGGGTGACGAAACCAATCAGAAACATCGGGTATGACAGTTGAATCAGGCTCATCCAGCTGCCATGCAGCGCCGGCCAGCGAATTTCCGCCAGCCAGTTCAGCAGCGCCTGGGGATAACTTTGCTCCAAGGCCAGCGCGACACTGCCGACGGCCAGCAGCACGGCGCAGCGTGCGACAAAGTCGCGGAACAGATGGGTTTTTTCCTGCCACAGCGCATAAATGCTGAACAGCAACGGCAACAACAGGCAGCACAGATGAAACACCACCGCCGCGTCTTCGCGCACGCGGCCGTTATCGCGGTAGTAATCGGTCTGGGTATCGAGCAGGAAGTAAGCGACGTACACCGTGATCATCAGAAACAGTTCGCGCTGACGGCGGTACACCGCGCAATACGAGCCGCCGAGCAACAGCACCAGGGTAGGCAACACGTTGAACAGCGACGTGAAGAAGACGTTGAGGTCCTTGACGTACGCAGCCGAGAGCCCGGCCAGTAAAAGCAGCAACGAAGGAAGGAAATGGCTGAAACGTACAGCGGACACGCGTGACAAGGGTAAAGCTCCGACCCGCAAAAAGTAATGGCACTTTGCCGTAGCGCAAACAGTTAAGCACACCTTGCGCGGGATGCGTCACATTGCCATCACTGTAACGGCAGCCAGGCTCAATCCCTGAGCGCTGAGCTGCGTTTTTTAACCGTCGAAAAAAAACCGCCGCAGCCTTTGGGCTGCGGCGGTTTCCAAGAAACCCGGTAAGGCTTAGTAAGCCAGGCCGAAGTTTTCTTCTTTCATGTCCATCAGGTTGCTGGCGCCCGACAGCATGGTCGCCACGTGGGTACGAGTACGCGGCAGGATGCGCTGGAAGTAGAAGCGCGCGGTCTGCAACTTGGCGGTATAGAACGCCTCGTCGGTAGTCCCGGCGGCCAGCTTTTCAGCGGCAACCCGTGCCATATCGGCCCAGAAGTAAGCCAGGCAGGCGTAGCCGGAGTACATCAGGTAGTCCACCGACGCGGCCCCGACTTCTTCACGGTCTTTCATCGCCGCCATGCCGACCTTCATGGTCAGTTCGCCCCACTCTTTGTTCAATGCCGCCAGCGGTGCGACAAACTCGCTGACCGCTTCGTTGCCTTCGTTGGCCTGGCAGAACTTGTGCACGATCTTGGTAAAGCCCTTGAGCGCTTCGCCTTGAGTCATCAGCACTTTACGGCCCAGCAGGTCCAGGGCCTGGATGCCGGTGGTGCCTTCGTACAGCATCGAAATGCGGCTGTCGCGAACGTTCTGCTCCATGCCCCACTCGGCGATGAAGCCGTGGCCGCCGTAGATCTGCACACCGTGGTTGGCGGATTCAAAACCGACTTCGGTCATGAACGCCTTGGCGATCGGGGTCATAAATGCCAGCAGGCCATCGGCCTGTTTCTTGGCTTCGTCGTCGGTGCCGTACTTGACGATGTCCACTTGCTTGGCGGTGAAGTACACCATCGCACGGTTGCCTTCGGCGAAGGCTTTCATGGTCAGCAGCATGCGACGCACGTCAGGGTGCACGATGATCGGGTCGGCGGCCTTGTCCGGCGCTTTCGGGCCAGTCAGGGAACGCATTTGCAGGCGATCGCGAGCGTATTTCAGGCCGCCCTGGAAGCCGATCTCGGCGTGGGCCAGGCCTTGCAGCGCGGTGCCCAGGCGAGCGGTGTTCATAAAGGTGAACATGCAGTTCAGGCCTTTGTTCGCCGGGCCGATCAGGAAACCGGTGGCCGCGTCGAAGTTCATCACGCAAGTGGCGTTACCGTGGATGCCCATCTTGTGTTCCAGGGAACCACAGCTCACCGCGTTGCGCTGGCCGATGGTGCCATCGGCATTCGGCAGGAACTTGGGCACGATAAACAGCGAGATGCCTTTGGTGCCGGCCGGCGCGTCCGGCAGGCGGGCCAGCACGATGTGCACGATGTTATCGGCCATGTCGTGTTCACCGGCCGAGATGAAGATCTTGGTGCCGGAGACTTTGTAGGAACCATCGGCCTGAGGCTCGGCCTTGGTGCGCAGCATGCCCAGGTCGGTGCCGCAGTGCGGCTCGGTCAGGCACATGGTGCCGGTCCATTCGCCCGACACCAGCTTGGTCAGGTACGCCTCTTGTTGCTCGGGCGTGCCGTGCTCGGAAATGGTGTTCATGGCGCCATGCGACAGGCCTGGGTACATGCCCCACGACCAGTTGGCTTCGCCGACCATCTCGCTGACTGCCAGGCCCAGGGATTCCGGCAAGCCTTGGCCGCCGTGCTCCACGTCGTGGGCCAGGCTTGGCCAGCCGCCTTCGACGAACTGTTTGTAGGCTTCTTTGAAACCGGTTGGGGTTTTAACGCCCGACTCACTCCAGGTGCACCCTTCAAGGTCGCCCACGCGGTTCAGCGGTGCCAGTACTTGCTCACAAAACTTGGCGCCTTCTTCAAGGATGGCGTCGACCATGTCCGGGGTAGCGTCCTGGCAAGCCGGCAGGCTCTGATAGTGCGCTTCATAGCCAAGCAGTTCGTCACGAACGAAGCGAATATCACGCAAGGGGGCCTTGTAGTCAGGCATAGCGATAAACCTCTGCTGATGTATCTGGAATGAACAACCGCGTGGATGAACTGTGGCGGTCAAACAGGTGTTTGAAACATACGTTTACGACCTGGGGATGTCAAGCACCGCTCGGATGCCGTTTGTCATGACGGGCATCAATGCCACGCACGGCAATGCCTGCGGCGCGACGCCACAGGGAGTGAGTGTAGGAAATCATTACGCAAGACGCGCGGTGAGCGAACTGGTGCGCGTCGAACTGAGGGCAGCCACGATTGTGACCGCCCCACTAGATCGGGAGGGATTAGGTATTCAGATGGCGAGCTGCTATGCAGGCCCGCTCAACAGAAAAAGTGCGGGCTAAGCGTAGGTGTCGATCAACGTACCGAGCATTTCATCCGAAGCCTTGGCGACTTTGACACCTAGCTCCACCTGAAACTTACCCTCGGCCATTTCGACCATATTGCTCGCCGAGTTGGACGGCTGGGCGCGGTCGTTGGCGCGCAGCCGGTCAACCTGTGCATCCGAAGGCTGAGTCGTTGCGGCGCTGGCGATTTTACCGGCGGCCTGGTCGACGCGGTTCTGCCCCGTCTGAATGGTGCTCAGGCCCGAATAAAACGCACTGCTTCCTGAGATTTCCATGGCGTTAACCTGCCTTTAGAGAATCGTGAGCCCCGATTGAACCAGAGATCGTGGCAAAACACCCGTCAATAACACTAATGGCACAATGCCTTGCTGATAGCCAAAATCAGTCAAGCAGGTCCAATTGCAGGTAGTCGGCTACTGCCTCAGCCGTGGGCTGCTTGAGCTTGGGCACGCGCCCCAGGCATGGCGCGGGCAAGCGTTCGGCGAGGGTGGCAAGGTTTTCTTCCAGACGGGAGGTCTTGGGGTCGATGATATTGGCCACCCATCCCGCCAGCGGCAAACCGTCCCGCGCAATGGCTTCGGCGGTCAGCAAGGCATGGCTGATACAGCCCAGGCGCACGCCGACCACCAGGATCACCGGCAGCTTGAGCGCAATGGCCAGATCAGAAAGGTTGGCCTGGTCGGTCAATGGCACGCGCCAGCCGCCAGCCCCTTCGATCAAGGTGAAATCGGCCTGCCGCGCCAAAACCTGTTGCATGGGTTTGAGCAGCGATTGCACCGTCAGCGCAACGCCCGCCTCCCGCGCGGCCAGGTGCGGAGCGATGGCCGGTTCGAACGCCAGTGGGTTGACCTCGGCGTAACTCAGCGCCACCGAGCACTCGGCCAATAGCGCCAACGCATCGGCATTGCGCAAGCCCTTGCTCGTCACGCTACACCCGGACGCCACCGGCTTGCCCGCCGCCGTGCTCTTGCCGGCCTGCCGGGCCGCGTGTAGCAGGCCGGCGGCGATGGTGGTCTTGCCGACATCGGTATCGGTGCCGGTAATGAAATAAGCGGCGCTCATAGAGGCTTCTCCAGTACGGCATACACCACTTGGTAAGTCGCCGGCAGGCCCTGGGCCTGACGGAACTGCTCATATGCCTGGATCAGTGCAGCAACGCGCGCGCGGCCCGTCAAGCCGCCAGGCCGACCGGGGTTCAGATTGTGCGCACCGAGCGCCTTGAGTTCATGGGTCAGGCTGCGCACGTCCGGGTAGTGCAGCACGTGGGGCTGGCGTTCCAGGCACCGCACACGCAAACCGCTGGCGTCGCACAGTTGCCGATACGCGTCGAAGGTGCGGAATCGATTGACATGCACCAGACCATCGGCGGCGCGCCAGCTTTCGCGCAGTTCCTCCAAGGTCCCCACGCACAGACTGGCGAACGCCAGCACCCCGCCCGGCTGCAACACGCGGTGGGCCTCGCTGAGCACCGCATTGAAATGGGCACACCATTGCACCGCCAGGCTGGAAAAAATCAGCCCGCAGCTTTCATTCTTCAGCGGCAGCCGTTCGGCATCTCCGGCGATGAAATGCGCCGCGCCGCCCAATGGCCGCGCGTGATTGAGCATACCTTCGGCGATATCCAACGCCACGCCGTGGCTGTCGGGCAACCGCTCACCCAACGCTCGACTGAAATAACCGGTGCCGCAGCCCATATCCAGCCAGCGCGCTGGTGCGATACCGGCCGGCAAACGCGCCAGTAATTCGCCGCCCACCGCCCGTTGCAACTCGGCAACGCTGTCGTAGCTGGCCGCCGCGCGAGAGAAAGACGCCGCTACCTGGCGTTTGTCCGGCAAAGCGCCGGGCAGCGGGGGAAGGGATAAATCAGTCATCTACGCACTCATGCAAAAAAGCCTGGATGGCCGCCGCAACACCGTGGGGGTCTTCCAGAAGAAAAGCGTGGCCGGCCTGTTCAATCAGGCCGATTTCGACATCGGGCAGCAGGGCCAGCAGTTCGCTGGCGGCTTCGGCGGGCACCAACTCGTCCAGGCCGCCAAACAGGTGCAATTGCGGCCCGCGATAGGCCAGCAACGCATCGCGGGTGTCCAATTGCGCGAGCATTTCAAGGCCGGTCATCAATACGGTGGAAGGCGTAATCGGCGCACCACTGACCAACAAGCGCGCCAGACCGCGCGGGTCGTCGGCGCCCTTGGCACACAACAGGCCGAAGCGTTTGAGGGTGACCTGGGAGTCGGCGTGGCAACCGGCGAGGAAGGCATCGAACGTTTCGGCGGGCATCGCGCTGGGCCAGTGGTCATGGGCGACAAAACAAGGGTTGCTCGCCAGCGTCAGGAGCCCGCAGCAACGCGTGCCGCGCCGGGCGGCCAGCTCAGCGGCGAGCATTCCACCGAGGGACCAACCGCCCAGCCAGGCGTTGTCCGGCAGCGTGGCGTCGAGTTCGTCGAGCCACTCATTCAGGTCGCTGGAGTCCAGCGCAGGCAGCGGTTCGATATGCACCTGCAAGTGCTCATCCAAGCCACGCAAGGCAGCGGCCAACGGCTCCAGCGGTGAAACGCCTAGGCCCCAGCCCGGCAGCAAGATCAATCGATCACGCATGCTCGGGCTCCCGCAAACACGCTTCCAACGCCTCTAACAATTGCTGCACCTGCGCCGCGGTGTGGGCGGCGGTCAGCGTCACACGCAAACGCGCGCTGCCGGCGGGCACGGTGGGCGGGCGGATCGCGGTGACCATCAGGCCGCGCTCGCGCAGCATCCGGGACAAGCGCATCGCCTTGGCGCTGTCGCCGATCAGGATCGGCTGGATCGGCGTAAAGCTGGGCATCAAGTCCAAACCTAGCTGCTCGGCCCCCGCACGGAATTGACGGATCAGCGCGTCAAGGTGCTCGCGGCGCCAGTGTTCGGTGCGCAGCAGCTCCAGGCTTTTCAACGTGGCGCAGGCCAGCGCGGGCGGTTGGCTGGTGGTGTAGATGTACGGCCGGGCGAACTGGATCAGGCTCTCGATCAGGTCATCACTGCCCGCCACAAACGCACCGGCGGTGCCGAACGCTTTGCCCAGGGTGCCGACCAGTACCGGCACATCGTCCTGGCTCAGGCCGAAATGCTCGACAATCCCGCCGCCGTTGGCGCCCAGTGGGCCGAAGCCGTGGGCGTCATCCACCATCAGCCAGGCGCCTTTGGCTTTGGCGGCGCGGGCCAGTGCGGGCAGGTCCGCGAGATCGCCGTCCATGCTGAACACCCCGTCGGTCACTACCAGGGTGTTGCCGGTGGCTTTTTCCAGGCGCGTGGCCAGGCTGGAGGCGTCGTTATGCAGGTAACGATTGAACCGCGCCCCGGACAACAGCCCCGCATCCAGCAACGACGCATGGTTGAGGCGGTCTTCAAGCACGGTATCGCCCTGCCCCACCAGCGCCGTAACCGCGCCGAGGTTGGCCATGTAGCCGGTGGTAAACAGCAGTGCCCGTGGGCGACCGGTCAGGTCGGCCAGGGCCTCTTCCAGTTCATGGTGCGGCGTGGCATGGCCGACCACCAAGTGCGAAGCGCCACCGCCTACGCCCCAGCGTGCTGCACCAGCGCGCCAGGCTTCGATCACCTGCGGGTGATTGGCCAGGCCCAGGTAATCGTTGTTACAGAACGCAAGCAAGGGTTGGCCGTCGACCACCACCTGCGGGCCTTGAGGGCTGGCAAGCAACGGCCGTTGGCGATAAAGGTGTTGGGCACGGCGGGCAGCGAGGCGCGCGGCGAGATCGAAAGACATGCTGGCCTCGGTTTGGCAGGTTTAACTCGGTCAAAATGTGAGAGGGCGCTTGCTCCCGATGAGGGTGTGCCAGCCAGTGCATGTAATGACTGACCCACCGCTATCGGGGGCAAGCCCCCTTCCACATTTGGATCGCACTTCAATTAAACGACGGCGTTGTAGAACTGCTCGCTGCTTTTCTGCTCCACCAATGCCTGTTCGATCGCCGCCTGATGCACCTCGTCGGCGTGCTCTTCGCGAGCCTCCGGCTGGATGCCCAGGCGCGCGAACAGTTGCATGTCCTTGTCGGCCTGCGGGTTGGCGGTGGTCAGCAGTTTGTCGCCGTAGAAGATCGAGTTGGCGCCGGCGAAAAACGCCAGGGCCTGCATCTGCTCGTTCATGGCTTCGCGGCCGGCCGACAAGCGCACATGGGATGTAGGCATCAGGATGCGCGCCACTGCCAGCATGCGAATAAAGTCGAACGGGTCGATGTCATCGGCGTTTTCCAGCGGCGTACCGGCCACCTTCACCAGCATGTTGATCGGCACCGACTCGGGATGCTCCGGCAAGTTGGCCAGTTGGATCAGCAGGTTGGCGCGGTCGTCGAGGGACTCGCCCATGCCGAGGATGCCGCCGGAACAGATCTTCATCCCCGACTCGCGCACGTAGGCCAGGGTCTGCAGACGCTCGCTGTAGGTGCGGGTGGTGATGATCGAGCCGTAGAACTCTGGCGAGGTGTCGAGGTTGTGGTTGTAATAGTCGAGGCCCGCCTCGGCCAAAGCGGCGGTCTGGTCCTGATCGAGCCGACCGAGGGTCATGCAGGTCTCCAGGCCCATGGCCTTGACGCCTTTGACCATCTGCAGCACGTAGGGCATGTCTTTGGCCGACGGGTGCTTCCACGCGGCGCCCATGCAGAACCGGGTCGAGCCGATGGCCTTGGCGCGCGCGGCCTCTTCGAGGACCTTCTGCACTTCCATCAGCTTTTCTTTTTCCAGGCCGGTGTTGTAGTGGCCCGACTGCGGACAATATTTGCAATCTTCCGGGCAGGCGCCGGTTTTGATCGACAGCAGGGTCGACACTTGCAC
This sequence comes from Pseudomonas sp. S4_EA_1b, assembly GCF_016307435.1. NCBI lineage: Bacteria > Pseudomonadati > Pseudomonadota > Gammaproteobacteria > Pseudomonadales > Pseudomonadaceae > Pseudomonas > Pseudomonas sp. S4_EA_1b. The sequence continues at coordinate 80,508 of NZ_JAEILC010000037.1, forward strand.
GCGGTTGGCGTCGAAATGCGCGCGGTGCACGGTCTGCGCCTGGAACAACAGGTCATTGAAGGGCTGCACGAACAGCGCTTTGACTTCGGCTAACGACCAGTCGTGACGCAAGTGGGCGGTGGTGCTGGCGCTCATGGGCGGTTCCTTGATTATGCTTTGGCAAACGCTGTGGGCAGGCAATACCCACAGGCACGACACGGATGCTCGGCATATTTAAGGAAGATTCATGCACTGTCAACTTGGATACAAACACCAGGTTTACAACTGGTTAAAAAACGAACGCAGCTGTTTAATCTGCGATGAAACCACCGAATCAGCGCTTTGTGTGTGCAACGTCTGCGAAACCGAATTGCCGTGGCTGCTGGACCAGTGCGATGTCTGCGCCCTGCCCTTGCCGATGGAAGGGCTGACCTGCGGTCAATGCCAGAAAAAGCCGCCTGCGTTTAAACAGGTGATCGCGCCCTGGTCCTACAGCTTTCCGGTCGACAGCCTGATCAGCCGCTTCAAGCACCAGGCACGCTGGCCGTTGGGGCACATGCTCGCACGACTGCTCGCGCAGCATGTGCAGCACCGCTTCGACAACACTGACCTGGCGCGCCCCGACTGCCTGCTGCCGGTGCCCCTGGCCCGCAAGCGCCTGCGCGAACGGGGCTACAACCAGGCATTGATGCTTGCGCGCTGGCTCAGCCAAGACCTGGGCATCGCCCACGATGAACAGCTGTTGCTACGCCCCCATGAAACCCTTGCGCAACAGGCCCTCGACGCCAAAACCCGCCAGCGCAATCTGCGCGGCGCCTTCGCCCTTTGCGCCAATGCCCAGGTGCAGGGCCGCCATTTTGCCCTGGTGGACGACGTGCTCACCACCGGCGCGACGGCCCATAGCCTGAGCCGCCTGTTGATCAGTGCCGGCGCCCGCCAGGTCGATGTGTATTGCCTGGCCCGCACGCCCAAGCCCGGCGGCTGACTTGACGGCGCTCGGTCTTGCCCGCAACGTTCGGTCGATCCCACTCAAGCGTATTGCCATGCCTTTGCCGACGCCCCTCAGCCAGCACATCATCCGCCGCCCCCAACGCATCGCGTTGCTGGCCCATATTGCCGAACAAGGCTCGATCACCCGCGCCGCCAAAAGCGCAGGTCTGAGCTACAAGGCCGCGTGGGACGCCATCGATGAACTGAACAACCTCGCGCAAAAGCCCTTGGTTGAACGCAATGTCGGCGGCAAAGGCGGTGGCGGCGCCAAGCTGACCGTGGAGGGCGAGCGGGTGTTGCGCCTATATCAGCGCCTGCAAGCGCTACAGGCCCAAGTGCTGGCCTCGGACGAAGCCGCCAGTGACTTCAACCTGCTCGGCCGCCTGATGCTGCGCACCAGCGCGCGCAACCAGTTGCATGGCCGCGTGGACGCCATTGAGGCCCAGGGGCGCAATGACCTGATCCACCTGCGTCTGGTCGGCGGTGTGACAGTGAAAGCGCAAATCACCCACGAAAGCACGCAACGGCTGGAACTGGAACCGGGCGTGGAAACCGTCGCCTTGATCAAGGCCGGCTGGCTGGAACTGCTTGCGGTCGATCAACCCGCAACACCTGGAAACAATTGCCTGAGTGGCTTGATCGACACCGTTCTCGACGCCGACGACGGCCCCAGCGAAGTGCGCATCAGCCTGCCCAATGGCCTGGTGCTCTGCGCTTTAGCGCAGACCAACGCACTTACCGCATTGGGCGCGACGGTCGGCCAACCGATCCAGGTGCAATTCGCGCCGAGCCAGGTGTTGCTGGGGACGCCGGTGTAAGCGGCAGCTTTCTTCAAACTGCAACAATTTCGTCACGGCGGCTGCTTAAGGTGTTGGCAAAAAGCACTCAAGGAGCCCGAGATGAGCCTGTTAGAAGAGAACCAAGCCACCGACCTCGAACAGATGGTCGGCCTGACCCGCCGCCGCTTTATCGGGGCCGGCGCCCTGTGCGGCGCCGCGATGTTTCTGGGCGGCAACCTGCTCAGCCGTAGCGCCCTGGCGGTCAATGCCGCCAACGCCAGCCCACTGCTGGGGTTCGACAGCATCGCCGCCGCCACCAGCGACACCATCAGCCTGCCGCCAGGCTACAGCGCCTCGGTGCTGATCAGTTGGGGCCAGCCGCTGCACAAGAATGCGCCGGCCTTCGACCCGTCCGGCAACGGCACAGCGGTGGCACAGGAGCAGCAGTTCGGCGACCACAACGACGGCATGAGCCTGTTCCCGTTCCCCGGCGACAACAACCGCGCGCTGATGGCGATCAATAACGAATACACCAACTATCGCTACCTCTACGCCCACGGCGGCGCGCCGCAATCGGCCGAAGAGGTGCGCAAGGCCCAGGCCAGCGAAGGCGTGTCGGTGATCGAAATTCGTCGCAAGGGCGACACCTGGCAGTTCGTTCAGGACTCACGCTACAACCGCCGCATCCACGGCAACACGCCGATCCGCCTGAGTGGCCCCGCCGCCGGCCATGACTGGTTGAAGACCAGCGCCGACAAGTCCGGCAAGAAAGCCCTCGGCACCTTCCAGAACTGCGCCAACGGCATGACCCCCTGGGGCACCTACCTGACCTGTGAAGAAAACTTCACCGATTGCTTCGGCAGCAGCAACCCGCAGCAAGCCTTCGACGCCGGACAGAAACGCTACGGCGTGGTGGCGGCCAGCAAGGACATCAACTGGCACCTGCACGACCCGCGCTTCGACATGGCCAAGAACCCCAACGAACTCAATCGCCATGGGTGGGTGGTGGAAATCGACCCCTTCGACCCGCAATCCACCCCGGCCAAACGCACCGCCCTGGGCCGCTTCAAGCACGAGAACGCGGCGCTGGCGCAAACCAGCGACGGCCGCGCCGTGGTGTACATGGGCGACGACGAGCGTGGTGAATTCATCTACAAGTTCATCAGCCGCGACAAGATCAATCACAAGAACCCCAAGGCCAACAAGGACTTGCTCGACCACGGCACGCTGTACGTGGCGATCTTCGACGCGGGCGACGGCAACGCCGATCATCCTCGCGGCAAGGGCCAGTGGGTCGAGTTGACCCACGGCAAAAACGGCATCGACGCCAGCAGCGGTTTTGCCAGCCAGGCCGAAGTGCTGATCCACGCGCGCCTGGCCGCCAGCGTGGTCAAAGCTACGCGTATGGACCGTCCGGAATGGATCGTGGTCAGCCCCACCGACGGCCAGGTCTATTGCACCCTGACCAACAACGCCAAACGCGGTGAGGACGGCCAGCCGGTGGGCGGGCCTAACCCGCGCGAGAAAAACGTCTACGGCCAGATCCTGCGCTGGAAGGCCAACGCCGATGACCACGGTGCCGACGACTTCAGTTGGGACCTGTTCGTGGTGGCCGGTAACCCAGCGGTACACGCCGGCGCACCCAAGGGCGGCTCGTCGAATATCAACCCGCAGAACATGTTCAACAGCCCCGACGGCCTGGGCTTCGATAAAGCTGGACGTCTGTGGATTCTCACCGACGGCGACTACAGCAACAGCGGCGACTTCGCCGGCATGGGCAACAACCAGATGCTCTGTGCCGATCCAAACACTGGGGAAATTCGTCGTTTCATGGTGGGGCCGGTGGCGTGTGAAGTGACCGGCATCAGCTTCGCGCCGGACCAGAAAACCCTGTTCGTGGGCATTCAGCATCCGGGCGAAACCGGTGGCTCGACCTGGCCGGAGCACTTGCCCAACGGTAAGCCGCGTTCGTCGGTGCTGGCCATTCGGCGCGATGACGGCGGCATCGTCGGCGCCTGACACGGCCTTATCGGGGGCAAGCCCCCTCCCACATTTTGACAGGTGACTGCCTTCAAAGATGGGAGGGGCGTGCGCCCGATGACAATGGCACAGTCGCCCCCTATCTCCAGCCGCGTGCGTTACCATACCCGGCCGGACGCGGCGCCCTGCTGCGCGCAGGAGTTCGCATGGCCCACCCGTTTGAAACACTCACCCCCGATCTGGTGCTCGACGCCGTCGAAAGCATCGGTTTCCTCAGCGACGCCCGCGTGCTGGCACTCAACAGCTACGAAAACCGCGTCTATCAAGTGGGCATCGAAGACTCCGAGCCACTGATCGCCAAGTTCTACCGGCCCCAGCGCTGGACCAACGAAGCGATTCTTGAAGAACACCGTTTCACCTTTGAATTGGCCGAGTGCGACGTGCCGGTGGTGGCGCCGCTGATCCATAACGGCGAGAGCCTGTTCGAACACGCGGGGTTCCGCTTTACCTTGTTCCCCCGTCGTGGCGGCCGTGCGCCGGAGCCGGGCAATCTGGATCAACTCTATCGGCTGGGGCAGTTGCTGGGGCGTTTGCATGCCGTGGGCTCCACGCGACCGTTCGAACACCGCGAAGCGCTGGGAGTGAAGAACTTCGGGCACGATTCGCTGACCACGCTGCTTGAGGGCAACTTCATTCCCAAGAGCCTGTTGCCGGCCTACGAGTCAGTAGCGCGCGACCTGCTCAAACGGGTGGAAGAGGTATACAAGGCCACCCCGCACAAGAACATCCGCATGCACGGCGATTGCCACCCCGGCAACATGATGTGCCGCGACGAGATGTTCCACATCGTCGACCTGGACGATTGCCGCATGGGCCCAGCGGTGCAGGACCTATGGATGATGCTCGCTGGCGATCGTCAGGAATGCCTGGGGCAACTGTCGGAATTGATGGACGGCTATCAGGAATTCCACGACTTCGACCCGCGCGAACTGGCTCTGATCGAACCCCTGCGCGCCTTGCGCCTGATGCACTACAGCGCCTGGCTGGCACGGCGCTGGGACGACCCGGCGTTCCCCCACAGTTTTCCGTGGTTCGGCACCGAGCGGTATTGGGGCGATCAGGTCCTGGCCCTGCGTGAGCAACTCTCGGCCCTCAACGAAGAGCCGCTGAAACTCTTCTGAGTGCTTTTAATGTGGGAGAGGGCCTGCCCCCTCCCACACAAAGCAAACCTCATGACCAAGCCAGTCCCATTGGTTGACAAATATCCTTACAATCGCGCTTTGTTAGCTGCCTAAGCAAGGATTTCGCATGCACGCCGCCAACCCCCGCAAAGGGTACATTCTGGGCCTGAGCGCCTATGTCATCTGGGGCCTGTTCCCGCTCTACTTCAAAGCCATCGCCAGCGTGCCCGCCGCCGAGATCATCGTGCACCGGGTGCTGTGGTCGGCGCTGTTCGGGGGCTTGCTATTGATGGTGTGGAAGCACCCCGGCTGGTTCCGCGAGCTGCGCGACAACCCCAAGCGCCTGGCGATTCTGGCACTGAGCGGTTCGCTGATTGCGGCCAATTGGCTGACCTATGTGTGGTCGGTCAACAGCGGGCGCATGCTCGAAGCGAGCTTGGGTTACTACATCAACCCGCTGGTGAACGTGCTGCTGGGTATGCTGTTGCTGGGCGAACGTCTGCGCCGCTTACAGTGGGTCGCCGTGATATTGGCCGCCGTGGGCGTGGCGCAACAGGTGTGGCAGGTGGGCAGCTTGCCGTGGGTCTCGTTGGCGCTGGCGTTGACCTTCGGTTTCTACGGGCTGATCCGCAAACAGGCGCCGGTCAAAGCATTGCCGGGGCTGGTGGTGGAAACCTGGATGCTGGTACCGATTGCAGTGGCGTGGCTGCTGTTCAACCCCAGCGCACATAGCGCGCAACTGGCATTCTGGAGCACGTCCGAAGCCTGGTGGCTGGTGGCCGCAGGCCCGGTGACGCTGATCCCGCTGGTGTGTTTCAACGCCGCCGCGCGGCATTTGCCTTACACCGCATTGGGCTTTTTGCAGTACGTCGCGCCCACATTGGTGTTGCTGGAAGCGGTGCTGCTGTTCGGCGAACACTTGGCGCCGAGCACGCTGCTGGCATTCGCTTTTATCTGGGCCGGCCTGGTGGTGTACAGCGTGGATGCCTGGCTGAGCGTGCGCAAACGCTGATCAAATAACGTACAAAACTCTGCAAGCCACAGCCTGTGTGGCTTGCAGCCATTCACCCCAAGGTTATCCACAACCTGGTCCCCGCCATTTGTGCACAAGCCATTGAAACTGCTCGTTTTTTGCTCAGCTGAGCAAGAGCCACGGCGGGCGTGGCCTGGCGAGGGGTCTCTACAGGTTATCCACAGGCCCATGCAAGATTTCCATGGATAACCCTGTGGCGATTACTCCTCGTGATGCAGCTCGACCATCAGGTCGTCGGCCAAGGTTTCCAGGGAGGCTTGCAACGTCTCAAGGGGCAAGCTCGAAGGCACCTGCAACAACGCTTCGGCGTTGAATAACAGGTCTCCGCTCATCGGTGCTGGAGTTACGCCGGTACTCAGGCTTTCCAGGTTGACCCCCTGGCGGCTCAACAACGCCGTGATCTCACGCACGATCCCTGCGCGATCATTGCCCACCAACGTCATCACGATGGGTTTGGACGCCGGCGCTGGCGCGGTGCTGCCCTCGCCCACCAGCACGCGGATGCCGTGTGTGGATAAGTCCTCCAACGCCCCCACCAACGCCTGACGATTGTCTGCCGGCACACTTACCCGCAGGATCCCGGCGAACTGCCCGGCCATATGGGCCATGCGGCTGTCCAGCCAGTTGCCGCCCTGGGCGGCGATGGTCTGCGCGATACGTTCAACCAGGCCGGGTTTGTCGGCGGCGATAATTGTGAGTACAAGATGGTCCATGGCGAAGCCCTCTGGAAGTCAGCCTACAAGGTGGACCCAGGGTGCCGCGAAAACAAATCGTGTACCATTTTTATATTTATCTGGAACAATCCTGTAACTTTTTGAGAACATACCGTTCTCCGCTGTGACCGTACGACCAAAGTGGGTCGCTAAACGACGTATTTAGTCTAATTTTCACAACCGCAAGTCATCATGTAGTATGCCCAACCGAGCACTACATAATGAAAATCCGAAACAGCGCATAAGCTCCGCAGAGTGAGGCAAGCAATGACTGAACACGTTCAAGTCGGTGGCCTGCAGGTCGCCAAAGTCCTGTTCGACTTCGTGAACAACGAAGCCATTCCCGGCACCGGCATCACTGCCGATCAGTTCTGGGCCGGTGCCGATAAGGTCATCCACGACCTGGCGCCGAAGAACAAAGCCCTACTCGCCAAACGCGATGATTTCCAAGCACGGATCGATACCTGGCACCAGACCCATGCCGGCCAGGCCCACGACCCGGTGGCCTACAAAGCCTTCCTGCAAGACATCGGATACCTGCTGCCAGAAGCCGCAGACTTCCAAGCCTCGACCCAAAACGTCGATGACGAAATCGCGCGCATGGCCGGCCCACAGTTGGTGGTGCCGGTAATGAATGCCCGCTTCGCCCTCAACGCATCCAACGCCCGTTGGGGTTCGCTGTACGACGCGCTGTACGGCACCGACGCCATCAGCGAAGCCGACGGCGCCGAGAAGGGCAAAGGCTACAACAAGGTGCGCGGCGACAAGGTCATCGCCTTCGCCCGCGCCTTCCTCGACGAAGCCGCGCCGCTCAGCGCCGGCAGCCATGTCGAGTCCACCGGCTACAAGATTGTCGACGGCAAGCTGATCGTCAGCCTTAAAGGTGGCAGCAACAGCGGCCTGCGCGACGACAGCCAATTGATCGGCTTCCAGGGCGACAGCGCCCAACCGATTGCGATCCTGCTCAAGCACAACGGCCTGCACTTCGAAATCCAAATCGACGCCAGCACCCCGGTCGGCCAGACCGATGCCGCCGGTGTCAAAGACGTGCTGATGGAAGCCGCGCTGACCACCATCATGGACTGCGAAGACTCCGTCGCCGCCGTGGATGCCGACGACAAAGTGGTGATCTACCGCAACTGGCTCGGTCTGATGAAGGGCGACCTGGCCGAAGAAGTGGCCAAGGGCGGCAAGACCTTCACCCGCACCATGAACCCCGATCGCGTTTACACCGGCGTGAATGGCCAGGACGTGACCCTGCACGGTCGTTCGCTGCTGTTCGTGCGTAACGTTGGCCACTTGATGACCATCGACGCGATCCTGGATAAAGACGGCAACGAAGTACCGGAAGGTATTCTCGACGGCCTGATCACCAGCCTGGCGGCAATCCACAGCCTCAACGGCAATACCAGCCGCAAGAACAGCCGCACCGGTTCGGTGTACATCGTTAAACCGAAAATGCACGGTCCGGAAGAAGCGGCATTCACCAACGAGCTGTTCGGCCGCGTCGAAGACGTGCTGAACCTGCCGCGCAATACCCTCAAAGTCGGGATCATGGACGAGGAGCGCCGCACCACGGTCAACCTCAAAGCCTGCATCAAGGCCGCCAGTGAGCGCGTGGTGTTTATCAACACCGGTTTCCTCGACCGCACCGGCGACGAAATCCATACCTCCATGGAAGCCGGCGCGATGGTGCGCAAGGCGGCGATGAAGTCGGAAAAGTGGATTGCAGCGTATGAAAACTGGAACGTCGATATCGGCTTGAGCACCGGCCTGCAAGGTCGTGCGCAGATCGGTAAAGGCATGTGGGCGATGCCCGACCTGATGGCGGCGATGTTGGAACAGAAAATCGCTCACCCGCTGGCCGGCGCCAACACCGCGTGGGTACCTTCGCCAACGGCCGCCGCGTTGCACGCACTGCACTACCACAAGGTCGACGTGTTCGCGCGTCAGGCCGAACTGGCCAAGCGCGAACGCGCCTCGGTGGACGATATCCTGACCATTCCCCTGGCCAGCAATACCGACTGGTCTGAAGAGGAAATCCGCAACGAGCTGGACAACAACGCCCAGGGCATCCTCGGCTATGTAGTGCGCTGGATCGACCAGGGCGTCGGCTGCTCGAAGGTGCCGGACATCAACGACGTCGGCCTGATGGAAGACCGCGCGACCCTGCGCATCTCCAGCCAGCACATCGCCAACTGGCTGCGCCACGGCATCGTCAATCAAGCGCAAGTGATGGAAAGCCTCAAGCGCATGGCGCCGGTGGTGGACCGTCAAAATGCCGGGGATGCGTTGTATCGCCCGCTGGCACCGGACTTCGACAGCAACATCGCCTTCCAGGCGGCGGTGGAACTGGTGATTGAAGGGACCAAACAGCCTAACGGGTATACCGAGCCGGTGTTGCATCGCCGGCGTCGGGAATTCAAGGCTAAGAACGGCCTGTAAATAGAAAAGCCCTGATCGAGAGATCAGGGCTTTTTGTTTGAGGCTTGGGCTGACCGCAATGGCGCCATCGGAAGCAAGCGCCCTCCCAGCGTGGGCGGATGTAAGGAGGAATCAGGAAGCCATCCCCAACTCCCGCTTCACCAACCTCGCCAGTTTCACGCTATCAATCGGCTTGAGCAAAAAATCCACCACGCTCAAATGCATCGCATCAATGACATCCGGCGCTTCGGCGTCCCCGGACATGATGATGATCGGCAGCGCCGCGCGTGTGGATTCGCGCACTTGCTTGATCAGTTCCAGCCCGTTGCTGGGTTGCATGCGCAGGTCGGTAATCAACAAGCCGATGGAACTGCTGGAGTTCAATAAATCCCACGCGCGCTCGCCACTGTCGGCGGTCATGCAGCGAATACCGTCCAGGCCCAGGATTTCCGCCAGCAACTCGCGCGCGTCCTTGTCGTCGTCGACAATCAACACGCGTTGTGGCGGCAGATCGGGCTCCAGCATCACGGCGCTGAGCGCCTCGCGCTCGGCATCACTCAAAATATCGTGGTCGGACATACGGTTCTCAGCGGTTCTAATCAATCTCCCAGCACTCGTCAGACATCTGCGGAAGGGCGAACAATGTGCACTTCGTCGGAAAGTTTGCCTAGTGGGCGTTCTACGGGGTTCGGACGATAAACATGTAGGGTTTTTCCCTAGCTCAGCGTCTTTTACACCGACCTAGACTTACGTCCAATGGGCACCCGCCGCGCAGGAGTCGACCATGCAGCTCGATAACGACAAAAAAACTGCGGTCACTGTTATGAGTAAAGCTGATGCCTTCGCCCAGGCGGGGAAAACTGCCGTGCTGCAAAATATCCAAGGCACGCTGCAGTTTCTACAACGCTTCCCGCCCTTCAACCAGATGGAAAACGCGCACCTGGCGTTTCTGGTGGAACAATGCCAATTACGTTTTTATGCCCCCGGTGACAGCATCCTCAAACCGTCGGGCGGGCCGGTCGAGCATTTCTACATCGTCAAACAAGGCCGCGTGATCGGCGAACGACCGGACACCACCGAGACCACCTTCGAAATCACCACCGGCGAATGCTTCCCTCTGGCCGCGCTGCTGGGCGAACGCGCCACGCGCACCGAGCACAAGGCCGCCGAAGACACGTTCTGCCTGCAACTGAACAAACCGGCCTTTATCAAGTTGTTCGCCCTTTCCAGCCCGTTCCGCGACTTCGCCCTGCGCGGCGTCAGCAGCCTCTTGGATCAGGTCAACCAGCAGGTGCAGCAAAAGGCCGTGGAAACCCTCGGCACCCAATACTCCCTCAACACGCGCCTGGGTGAATTGGCCATGCGCCATCCGGTCACCTGCAGCCCGCATACGCCCTTGCGCGAAGCAGTCACGCTGATGCACGAGCAGCAAGTGGGCAGCATTGTCATCGTCGACGACAACAAGGCGCCCCTGGGGATTTTTACCCTACGCGACTTACGCCATGTGGTGGCCGGCGGCGTCAGCGATTTCAGCCAGGCCATCGACGTGCACATGACCCAGGCACCGTTCTTTTTGACGCCGGACCACAGCGCCTTCGACGCCGCCATCGCCATGACCGAGCGGCATATCGCCCATGTGTGCCTGGTCAAGGACCAGCGCCTGTGTGGCGTGGTGTCCGAGCGCGATCTGTTTTCCCTGCAACGGGTGGACCTGGTGCACCTGGCCCGGACCATTCGCAACGCCCCGCGCATCGACAACCTGGTGGCGATTCGCGGCGAGATCGGTCAGTTGGTCGAGCGCATGCTGGCCCACGGCGCGTCGTCCACCCAGATTACCCACATCATCACCCTGCTCAACGATCACACTGTGTGCCGGGTGATCGAGCTGAGCCTCGCCGAAAAAGGTGACCCTGGCGTGCCATTCAGTTGGCTGTGCTTCGGCAGCGAAGGCCGCCGCGAGCAGACGCTGTACACCGATCAGGACAACGGCATTCTGTTCGAGGCCAAGGACGCCGCCGAGGCCGCCGCGATCCGCGGCCGTCTATTGCCCCTGGCCCAACACATCAACCAGAGCCTGGCGCTATGCGGTTTCAGCCTGTGCAAAGGCAATATCATGGCCGGCAACCCGGAGCTGTGCCTGTCGCGGGCCGAATGGGCGCGGCGTTTTGCGGCGTTCATCCGCGAGGCGACGCCGGAGAACCTGTTGGGTTCGAGTATTTATTTTGACTTGCGCGTGGTGTGGGGCGACGAGCAAGGCTGCGAGGTATTGCGCCAGGGCATTCTCGATCAGGTCGCGGATAACCGTCTGTTCCAACGCATGCTGGCCGAGAATGCGCTGCGCCAGCGCCCCCCGGTTGGGCGTTTCCGTGACTTTGTGCTAACCCGCAAAGGTGGCGAAAAAGCCACCTTGGATCTCAAGGTGCAGGGTCTCACGCCTTTCGTCGACGGCGCGCGCCTGCTGGCCCTGGCCAACGGCATTCACGCTAACAACACCCTGGAGCGTCTGCGCCAACTGGTGGTCAAGGAGGTTATCGAACCGCTGGACGGTGCGGCGTATGAGGAGGCCTATCACTTTATCCAGCAGACCCGCATGCAGCAGCACCAACTGCAAAGTCGCGAAAACCAGCCGTATTCCAACCGCGTCGATCCCGACAGCCTCAACCACCTGGACCGGCGCATCCTGCGCGAATCCCTGCGCCAGGCCCAGCGCCTGCAAAGCAGCCTGACCCAGCGGTATCAACTGTGAGCCTGTTCGCCTGGCTGCGCGCGGCCAAACCCCAGCTGGATGCAACCCAACAACGGCGCTTGGCGCAACTGCCCAAACCCGCGCCGCTGAGTGAAGGCGCCTTGCGCAGCCAACGCTGGGTGGTGGTGGACCTGGAAACCAGCGGCCTGAACCTCAACCGCGACCAGGTGCTGTCCATCGGCGCGGTAGTGATCGAGGATGGCGCGGTGGACTTCTCACAGTTGTTCGAGCGCACCCTGCAACGCCCCGAAACCAAACTCAGCCCCAGTGTGCTGATCCACGGCCTGGGGCCCAGCGCCATTGCCGCCGGCAGCGATCCGGTGGAAGCCTTGTTGGACTTTATGGAGTACGTCGGCGACAGCCCACTGCTCGCGTTCCACGCGCCGTTCGATCAACACATGCTGAGCCGCGCGCTCAAGGACAGCCTGGGTTATCGCCTGACCCACCCGTTTCTGGATGTGGCCGACATCGCCCCCCTGCTGTGCCCCGAAGCACCTCTTCGCGAGGCAGGGCTGGACGATTGGGTCAAACACTTTCACCTGGAAGTCGGCGAACGCCATCACGCCAGCGCCGACGCCTTGGCCACGGCGGAGCTGATGCTGATTTTGTTCAGCCGCGCGCGCCAGCAGTCAATCGATACACCGCACGCGCTGCACACGCGGTTGAGCCAATGGAAACGCCGGCAACAGGCGCCATCGTTTTAATCTCATCTCCCGACAGACGCCAATTGCGCCTACCCCACGCCTCTGACACAATCGCGAATAATTCTCGTTAGTTTAAACCTCTTGTTTATTCGGTGATGCCTTGTCGTCGGTCCAGAACCCACACAGTGAGCGGGTTGGTGCGTTGTATCGCGACCATCGCGGCTGGCTGCTGGCCTGGCTGCGGCGCAACGTGGCGTGCCCGAGCCGCGCCGAAGACCTGAGCCAGGACACGTTCATGCGCCTGTTGGGGCGCGACACGTTGCCGGAACCGCGCGAGCCAAGGGCATTTCTGGTGGCCATCGCCAAGGGCCTGTTGTTCGACTATTTCCGGCGCGCGGCATTGGAGCAGGCTTACCTGGCCGAATTGATGCTGATCCCGGAAAGCGAACACCCGTCCCCCGAAGCCCAGCAACTGATCCTCGAAGACCTCAAAGCCATCGACCGATTGCTCGGCACGTTGTCGAGCAAGGCCCGCGCGGCGTTTCTCTACAGTCGTCTCGACGGCCTGGGCCACGCGCAGATCGCCCAACGCCTCGGCGTATCGGTGCCCCGCGTGCGCCAGTACCTGGCCCAGGGCATTCGCCAGTGCTATATCGCACTGTATGGCGAGCCGACATGAGTGCAGTCGGCGCCAAACCGGTCTCGGCCCGCGTGCTGGATGCGGCGATTGCCTGGCAGTTGTCCCTGGATTCTGGCGACGGCAGTGCGGTCGAGCGTGAAGAGTTCAGCAAATGGCTGGCCAGCGATGAGGAACACGCCCGCGCCTGGCGCCAGTTGGGCATGCTCGACCAACGTTTCAGCATCGCCTCGGGCCCGGCGCGCGCCGCGTTGTTGCAGTCGCGTCAGGCCATCCGTCAACGGGTACGCAAGCTCGGCAGCGGCCTGGCGAGCATTGCGCTTATCTGCGGCCTGGGGTTATTTGCAGGCGAACGCTATGTGCCGATCCACTATTGGCTGGCCGACCAACGCACCGCCACCGGCGAGCAGCGCACGCTGAAACTGGCGGACGGTACCCAGATCAACCTCAACACCCACAGCGCCATCGACGTGCGCTTCGATGAAAAGCGCCGGCTGATCGTGCTGCAGGACGGTGAAATCCTCGTCGAAACCGGCCATAACGATGCGCGCCCGTTCTACGTGCAGACCCGCGACGGCCGCCTGCGGGCGCTAGGTACGCGGTTTATCGTCAAGCGCGAAGACGACGCCACGCGCCTGAGCGTGCTGCAGTCCGCCGTTGCAGCGCAGCCGGAGGCGCTGCCTCAGGAACAGGTGTTCAAAGCAGGCCAGCAAGTGCTGATGCGCAGCGACGGCCTCGGCCCGTCCCTGGCCGTCACCCCCGCCACGGATGCCTGGACGCGCGGCATGCTGGTGGTGGACAACGCGCGCCTGGGCGACGTGGTCGAGGAATTGAGTCGCTACCGCCCTGGCTATCTAGGCGTGGATAAAAACGTGGCCGACTTGCGCATCACCGGCAGCTTCCCGCTGCACGACACCACGCTGGCGCTCAATGCGCTGCTGCCGACGTTGCCGGTGCAAATCACGCAGCACACGCCGTGGTGGGTGACGGTGGGTGCCAAGCGTTAGGCATCAGTGAGGCCTGGGTTGAGGCTATCGGGGGCAAGCCCCCTCCCACATTGACCTGAACAATATCCGATCAACTGTGGGAGGGGGCTTGCCCCCGATAGGCCTGCAAACACACCGAAAAATCCCCGGCAAAAAATATTTTCATCCAGCCCTATCACTTTTCGAATCTCGCTCGGCACATAGGCAATTGCGAATTACTTCCATTCAGGAGCCGCCCTATGTCCCGCACACTAGACACCCTGCTGCGCCCCAGTCTGTTGGCCGTGGCCATTGCCCTCGGCACACCGCTGATCACGCCTCAGCTATTGGCCGCCGAACAGGCCTCCAGCGTGCGTGCCTACAACTTGCCGGCGGCGCCTCTGGCCAGCACGCTCAACCAGATCGCTAGCCAGGCCGGCCTGGCGCTGACCCTCGATCCGGCCCTGGCCGCCGGTAAAACCTCCGCTCCTGTAAACGGCCAGTTCGATGCCCAGAGCGCGCTGCGCCAAGCACTGCGCGGCACGGGGTTGCAGCTGGAACAGAGCAGCGCCGGAACCTTCACCTTGGTGGCGATTCCGGACGGCGTAGTGGCGTTGCCGGAAACCAACATCACCGGGCAAGGCAGTTATGAAAGCGCATGGGGCCCGGCCCAAGGCTACCTGGCGACACGCACCGCCGCCGGCACCAAGACCGACACCGCCCTGGTGGAAGCGCCGCGCTCGATCTCCGTCGCCACCCGCCAGCAGATGCAGGATCGTAGCGTTCACACCCTCGACGACGCGGTGAAATACATGCCCGGCATCGTGTCCGCCAGCTACGGCAGCGACACGCGCTACGACTGGATGCGCGTACGCGGCTTTGAGCCGACGCAGTTTCTCGACGGCCTGCCACTGCCGCGTGGCGTGTATGCCAACCCGAAAGCCGAGACCTGGAACCTCGATCGCCTGGCCCTGCTGCGCGGACCGGCCTCGTCGGTGTATGGCCAGACTCCACCGGGTGGCCTGCTGGACATGGTCAGCAGCCGTCCCAGCGAGCAGGCCAGCCATGCGGTGCAAGTGCAGTACGGCAGCGACAATCACCGCCAGATCAACTTCGCCAGCACCGGCAAGATCGACGACGACGGCCAGTTTCTCTATGGCCTGAGCGGCGTGGTGCGCGACTCCGGCACCCAGGTCGATCACATCGACAACAAGCGCTACAACATCGCCCCCAGCCTGACCTGGAACATCGACCCCGACACCCGGCTGACCTTGCTGTCGCAGTTCACCCGCGACGATACCGGCACCACCAGCCAGTTCCTGCCGATCCAGGGCACCAAGATCAAATCGCCGCTGGGGGAGGTGTCCCACCACAAGAACCTCGGCGATCCGGACTATGAGTTCTACGACCGCACCTACTACGCCCTGGGCTACGCCTTCGAGCATCGCCTCAACGATACCTGGCAATTCAAGCAGAACCTGCGTTACACCAAGTCCGAGCTGTCGTTCCAGCAACTGACCGTGGGCTCCTACGCCTTCTCGCCGGCCGACGCGGCGGGCAATATCAGCCGGTCCACCACCAATGTGGACGAGAACATCGGCCAGTTCGCCGTGGACAACAACTTCCAGGCCGACTTTGCCACGGGGGACATCACCCACACCCTGCTGCTGGGCCTGGATCATCAGCGTACCGACACGTCCTATCTGTCGATCTTCGGTCTGGCCTCGGGCACCAATATTTTCAACCCGAGCTACGGGGGCCCGACCGTCCGTCCTGCGCGCTCCACAGCGTTCTATGACTACAACCAGAAAACCGTGCAAACCGGGCTTTACGTCCAGGACCAGATGGCGTTGGACAACTGGCGCCTGACCTTGGGCGGCCGTGAAGACTGGGTGCACCAGGGCACCACCTACTTCAACAAGAACGACGCGACCAACACTGACCGCAGCAAGAACTTCAGCGGCAACGCGGCCTTGAGCTACGTGTTCGACTCCGGTTTCGTGCCGTACTTGTCCTACGCCGAGTCGTTCCAGCCGGCGAGCAACGCCAGCGTCGATCCTGTGAAGTCGTACAAACCCACCGAAGGCAAGCAATGGGAACTGGGGGTCAAATACCAGCCGCCCGGCTCCAACACCCTGCTGAGCGCGGCGGTCTATGACCTGACCCAAAAGAACGTGCTGGTGACCAGCTTCCAGGCCGGCGGCGTTTCAGTCACCGACCAGACCGGCGAAGTGAAGGTCAAGGGCCTGGAATTGGAAGCGGTGTCTGACGTAACCGATAACCTCAAGGTGATCGCCGCCTACACCCTGGCCAAATCCGAGGTGCAAAAAGGCCAATACAAAGGCAACCGCCTGCAACTGATGCCCAACCAGCAAGCGTCGCTGTGGACCGACTACACCTGGCACACCGGCGTGCTCGATGGCTTCGGCATCGGCTTTGGCGCGCGTTACACCGGCAACACCTACGGCGACCAGGCCAACACCTGGCTGGGTAAGGCCAACGCCTACACCGTGTTCGATGGCGCGGTGCATTACGACCTCGGTCGCCTGGACAACAGCCTCAAAGGCGCGTCGCTGAAGGTGAACGCCACCAACCTGTTCAACAAGGACTACCTGTCCACCTGCGATGGCAACTACTGCTACTTCGGCGACCAACGCAGCGTCGTCGCCAGCGCCACGTACCAATGGTGATCGGCGCAGAGGCTGCAGGCTGAAACATGAAAAGCACAACCATCCGCCGCTGGTCCTTCGTCCACACCTGGACCAGCCTGATCTGCACGGTGTTCCTGCTGCTGCTCGCCCTCACCGGCCTGCCGCTGGTGTTTCACCACGAGATCGACCATCTGCTGGGCAACGAACCCCAGCTCCAGCCGATGCCGGCCGATACGCCGCGATTGAACCTGGAACAACTGGTGAACAAGGCCCTGGCCCATCGCCCCGGAGAGGCCCTGCAATACCTGGCCTGGGATGAAGACGACCCGAACGGTGTGATCGCGATCATGGCCGCCACCGCCGGCACGGAGCCGAACGCGTCCCACACCTTCATGCTCGATGCGCGCAACGGCGACGCGCTGGAGATGCCCTCGGCCAATGGCGGTTTCACCTTGTTTTTGCTGCGCCTGCATGTGGATATGTTCGCCGGTCTGCCGGGCAAGCTGCTGCTGGCGTTTATGGGTGTGCTGTTTGTGTTGGCGATCATTTCCGGCACGGTGCTGTACCTGCCGTTCATGCGTCGTCTGAAATTCGCCAGCGTGCGCCGGGACAAAACCACCCGCCTGCGCTGGCTCGACCTGCACAACCTGATCGGCGTGGTTACGCTGACCTGGGCCCTGGTGGTGGGCGTGACCGGCGTGATCAGCGCCTGCGCCGACCTGCTCATCGCCGCCTGGCGCCAGGACAGCCTCACGGCCCTGATCGAACCGTACAAGGATGCGCCGCCGCTGACCTTACGCGCCCCGGCCAGCGAGTTGCTGAGCATCGCCGCACGCGCCGCACCCGGTATGCAGCCGGACTTTATCGCCTTCCCCGGCACGCGGTTCTCCAGCGAGCACCACTATGCGGTGTTTATGAAGGGCAGCACGCACCTGACTTCGCACCTGCTCACCCCGGTGCTGATCGACGCCAGCACCCTGCAGGTCACGGCGATCGCCGAACGGCCGTGGTACATGGACGCCATGGGCATGTCCCAGCCGCTGCACTTTGGCGACTATGGCGGCATGCCGATGAAGATCCTGTGGGCGCTGCTGGATGGGCTGACCATCGTCGTGCTGATCAGCGGGATTTACCTGTGGATCGCCAAACGCAGGGCGGGCAAGGCATGAGGCCGCGCCAGTCGAGTTTCTGGAAGGTGTTCGGTCTTCCGTTGGGAATCGGCCTGCTCAGCGCCGCCGGGCTGTTTGCGGCGTTATTGGGAGATGGTGGGTGGGATGCGTTGAGTTGGGTGGGGTTGGGTATACCAGCGGCCATTGGTAGTTGGGGGTTGTTCAAGGGGCGTGGCTGAGGACCTCATCGGGGGCTCGCCCCCTCCCACATTTTTGATTTGTTAACACATTCAAATTGTGGGAGGGGGCTTGCCCCCGATGAAGCCCCCTCGCCAGCCACCGCACGACCCTCTAGGCTAGCCACAGTCAATCCAGAGGAATGCCCATGTCCACACCCAGCATGACCTTGTTCCACAACCCTGCATCGCCGTTCGTACGCAAAGTCCGCGTGCTGCTGCTCGAAACCGGCCAGCAGGACCGCGTGGCCCTGCACGCCTGCATGCCGACCCCGGTCAACCCCGATGCGCAGTTGGTCGACGGCAACCCGGTGGGCAAGATCCCGGCGTTGCGTCTGGCTGACGGCTCGGTGCTGCACGACAGCCGGGTGATCCTCGATTACTTCGACCACCAGCACGTCGGCAACCCGCTGATCCCCCGCGACGGCTCGGCACGCTGGCGCCGCCTCACATTGGCCTCGATGGCCGACGGCATCATGGATGCCGCCGTGCTGGTGCGCTACGAAACCGCCCTGCGCCCGGTGGAGAAGCACTGGGATCAGTGGCTCGACGAGCAGCGCAACAAAATCCGCCGCACCCTCGCCGAGCTGGAACAGAATGCCATCGCCGAACTGGCCAGCCACTTCGACGTTGCCGCGATCAGCGTGGCCTGTGCCCTGGGTTATCTGGATTTTCGCCATCCGGATATGCAATGGCGCGTGGACAACCCACAGCTTGCCGCCTGGTACGCCGACGTCAGCCAGCGGCCTTCGATGCAGCAGACCCAGCCACCGGCCTGACCTGCACACCGACCCAATGTGGGAGCGGGCTTGCCCGCGACTGCGGTATGTCATCCAGCACATCGGTTTCTGACCCCCCGCTATCGCGGGCAAGCCCACTGCCACAGTGGGCAGTGGTGACAGCAAGGAATGTGGCGATCCTTGTGGCTAACTGCGCCCCTACTTGTCGATCCTCGCGCAAGCCGATCATTGCACCGCCTCCAGATCAAACTGCAGCGGCTCGCTCGCCTTGCGCTTGCCCACCCCGTACCAGTCCAATTTGCGCGTGAGCACCATCACCGTGCCCAGCAGGCCGAACAACAACAGCGAACCCATCAGCAGCGCGTAATCCTCCGCACTCAACAACCCGTACAACAAGCCATACAACGCCGCGAGCCCCGCTGAGAACCCCAGGCCGTGGGCGACGCTGCGCAGCACATGGCACACATAGAAACCGATCAACACCACGCACGCACTCGCCGAGATCAGATACGCCAGGGCAAACCCCAGGTGCTCGGACAGCGACAACAACAGCAGATAAAAGAACGCCAGCGCCACGCCCACCAGGGCGTATTGAATCGGGTGCACCGCCAGGCTCTTGAGCACTTCGAACAGAAAGAAACCGGCAAAGGTCAGGGCGATAAACAGCAGCGCGTATTTGATCGCGCGATCGCTTTTGAGGTACTGGTCCACCGGGTCGATGAAGTTCACGCCGAAGCTGCGGTTGTTGAAGTCGTCACAGCCTTCGCGGTCCAGGCAGGTTTGCAGGGCCTGTTCGAGGTTGGTGGAGAAGAATGAGGTCTGCCAGTTGGCGGTGAAGCCTTTGTCGGTGATGTCACGCTGGGCCGGCAGGAAGTTGCCGATAAAGCTGGGGTGCGGCCAGTTGGACGCCAGCGATACCTGACTGGTCTTGCCCACCGGCACCACTTGCAGTTGTTCGGTGCCTTGCAGACGCAGGTCGAAGGCGAAGTCCACCACCGCCGGTTTTTTACTGTCCTGCTCCGGCAGCGTGACATGGACGCCCTCCCCCAGCCAATCCACTTGGGTGCCTGGCGAGAACTCCAGGCGTTGGCTGCCCAGCTCCAGCTTCAGGGCATTTTCGATGCCACGGATATCGCTGATGCCCACCGCCAGAAACGCCGGTTCGAAGCGGTAGTCCGCGAAATTTTCGTTGATGCCCAACTGCGCGGGCAGCTCGAAGCGCCCACTGATGCGGCTATCGGCATGGAACAGCCGTGCCTGGTAAATCCCCCGAGCGCGCAGCTCGGTCTGCACCTGGCCGTCGAGTTCAAAACGGTCCGGCAGGAAATACAGGCGCCCGCGTTCTTCACGGGTTTCCTCATAGCGCTTGTTGAGCTTTTCGTTGAGTTTCCATTCACGCACGGTCTTGCGATACGGCACCACCATTACCGGGCCGGTCAGGCGCTGGGCGAAGCTGGAACTGCGGGCGATGTCCATCACGACACCGTCGCGCAGTTGCTGGCGGTCACTGATGATGCCGTTGATCATCAACAACGGAATCAGTAACAGCAGGATCAGTAGCGCAATGGCGCCAAGTTTGAAAAGCAGGCTGCGGTTCATGGGGCTCTCCCTGTTTTGATGGGCAGAGCGTGAGCCGCGCGCGTGGGGGTTTTATGTGGGTACTGTGGAGACTGTGTGGAGATGCAGCACCACCTGCACTCCACCCGGCACATTGCCGATCTGCAACGCACCGCCGTGCAGCTTCATCACTTCTTCAACGAAGTTCAAACCCAGGCCCGTGCTCTTGCGCCCACTGGCCGGACGCGGCAATGAATAGAACCGCTCACTCAAACGCGGCAAGGCATAGTCGGGAATCGGCGCGGCCTGGTTGAACAGGCTCACCTGCACATCGTTGTGCTGGCGGCTCGCACTGAAGCGCAACGTGCCACCCGGCGGGGTGAAATCCAACGCGTTATCCAGCAAGTTGCCCAGCGCCTGGCGCAACAGGAACGGCTCGCCAAACACGTTCACATCCGCCGCAATCGCTTGCTCGACGTGTAACCCAGCGCCTTCGATGCGCGCACATTGGGCATTGAGCACATCGCTCACCAGGGCCGCCAGCGGGATGCTCACCTGCTCTTCCAGGCCCTGGCGTTGTTCGACCTGCGCCAGGTTCAACAGGCGTTCGATCAACTGCTGCAAGCGTGCGCTTTCGCTGTCGATATTGCCGACAAAACGCTGCTGTTGCTCGCGGGTCATGTCGCCCTGCAACAGCTCCGCCGCGCCGCGAATGGCCGCCAGCGGGCTTTTCAGTTCGTGGGTCAGGGTGTGTACGTAATGTTCGACGTAGGCTTTGCCTTCCAGCTGTGTGCGCATGTGCTCCACAGCAGTGGAGAGTTGCTTGAGTTCGCCGCCCCGGTAGTGCGGCAGCTCGGCGCGGCGGCCCTCGCTGACGGCTTCGGCATAGGCGGTCAGACGGCGCAGGGCGGCGCTCACCCACCACGACAACAGCGCGCCGAGCAGCAACCCGAGGATGACCAGCCCGGCGCCGTACCAAAGCAGGCGCCGCTCGGTACGGTCGACATAGGGCTGCAACGAGCTGTTGGGCTTGGCCACGGTGACCACGCCGATGATCTGGCCGTTATCGCGGATCGGCGCGCCCACGTGCATCACCGACGAGGTGGCGTCCTCCGGGTTACTGCGGGTGGAACGCGCGCCGTATTCGCCGCGCAGGGTCAGGTAAACGTCGTTCCACTTCGAATAGTCCTGGCCCACCGCCACGCCGCTGGAGTCGAGCAACACGGTGCCGTTGGCGTCGGTGACGTAAATTCGATGGTTAACCTGGTTTTTCGGTAGCCCCCAGATGGTCGCGCCCGGCTGACGATTGCCGTAAGCCTTGAGCAGCGCGGGCCAGTGGCTCTGGCCGAGGGTGCCGTTTTTGACGTCATCGCGCAGGATCTCGGCCAGCAGGTTGGCGGTGTCCACCAGGGTTTCTTCGGTGGACTGGCGCACGCCGGGGCGGATTTCCTTCATCACGGTGCTGAGCACGAAATAGCCGGTCAGGCCGATAAACAGCGCGTACACCAGGAACATCCGCAGCCCCAGGCGCATCAGCTGTGGCTCGGGCTGTAGCTGTAGCCGAGGCCGCGGTGGGTCTGGATCGGTTCGGCTTGGGCGGCAATGCCGCGCAATTTGCTGCGCAGGCTTTTGATATGGCTGTCGATGTTGCGCTCGTAGCCGGCATCGGCAGGCACGCCCACGGCGTCAAGCAACTGTTCGCGGCTGAACACCCGCTCCGGTTGTTCCAACAGGCTTTGCAGCAGACGAAACTCATGGCGCGTCAGGCTCAAGGGCTGGCCGCGATAGGCGATCTGCATGCGCTCCAGATCCACCTGAAACAGCGCCGGCGCCACACCGGGGCCGACGCGTTTGAGGATCGCCTTGACCCGCGCCGCCACTTCCCTTGGGCTGAACGGCTTGACCACGTAATCGTCGGCGCCGATCTCCAGCCCCACGACCCGGTCGATCTCACCGTCGCGGGCACTGAGGAACATCACCGGCACTTCGCTGAAGCGGCGCAATTGCTTGCAGGTTTCAAAACCACTGATGTCCGGCAGGCCGATGTCGAGGATGATCATGTCGGCCGGAGTCTTGCGCTGATGCTCCAGCGCCGCCTGGCCCAGGCTCAGCCAAGTGGTGCCGAAGCCCTCGCCTTGCAGGGCGAATATCAGCGTGTCGGCAATCGCCGCTTCGTCTTCGACAATCAGGATGTGGGGCATGGCAGTCCGTCAGCAGTCCGGTTTGTCGGCAGTGTACCGACGGGCCGGGTTCACCGCAGCGCCGAATTC
Source organism: Pseudomonas sp. S4_EA_1b (assembly GCF_016307435.1). Classification (NCBI taxonomy): domain Bacteria; kingdom Pseudomonadati; phylum Pseudomonadota; class Gammaproteobacteria; order Pseudomonadales; family Pseudomonadaceae; genus Pseudomonas; species Pseudomonas sp. S4_EA_1b. The sequence continues at coordinate 103,142 of NZ_JAEILC010000037.1, forward strand.
ACGCAGGGCCTTGGCACCGATCAGCAACGGGTAGTTGAAGCTGCTGCGGTCGGTGAGGTTGACCTCGACGGTACGCTTGACGTTGCCCAGGCACATCTCCAGATCGATCACTGGGCGCTTGGCCACGCTGGCTTCATCTTTTTCGTCGTCTTCGTCGGCGCGGCTCTTGATCTTGCTGATGCGCGAGACTTTGTGTTCGAAGACCTTATCGGACGCGTCCTTGCCGCCTAAGCGGAAACGTACCCAGTCGTCGCCATCGCGGGTGAAGGTTTCGATGTCGCGAGCCGACAGCGAGGCAGTCAGCGCGCCGGTGTCCATCTTGGCCTTGAAGGTTTCGCCGATCTCCGGCAACTGGATGTATTCGTAGCGACCGTAGAGGGTCGGTTCGGCGGCCATGACCGGCAGGGCAACCAGGGCGAGGGAGGCAAGGAGCAGTTTCACGAAGTGATTCCTCGGAAAAGAAGTAGGCGGATTCTAGACCGCATAAGCGCTACTTAGTTAGATCACCCGGCGTTTTGTGATTTGGCCTCTAGACTCAAGCTGCTTATCATGGCCCGCCCACACAATTCCAAGAGTTGCTTATGCGCCGCCTGCTCACCGGCTGTTTGGTTACATTGCTGCTGTTACTCAATACGCTGGTCCTGATCGGACCGCTGATGGTGTTCGCCCTGCTCAAACTGGTGGCGCCTGGCCGCTCTCGGGACTACATGTCCTGGGCGGTAATGTGGATCGCCGAGACCTGGGCCGAGATCGACAAACTGATCTTCGCCCTGTGCATTCCGACCCAGTGGGATATCCGCGGCGGCGATGAGCTGCGCCGTGACACGTCGTACCTGGTCATCAGCAACCATCAATCGTGGGTGGATATTCCCGCGCTGATCCAGGCCCTCAACCGGCGCACGCCGTTCTTCAAGTTCTTCCTGAAAAAAGAGCTGATCTGGGTGCCCTTCCTCGGCCTGGCCTGGTGGGCGCTGGATTACCCGTTCATGAAGCGCTACACCAAAGCCTTCCTGGCCAAACACCCGGAATTGGCGGGCCAGGATTTGAAAATCACCAAACAGGCGTGCGAGCTGTTCAAGCGCCAGCCGGTGACGGTGGTCAATTACCTGGAAGGCACGCGCTTCAGCCAGGCCAAACATGCGCAGCAGGCTTCACCGTTCAAGCGGCTGCTCAAGCCCAAGGCGGGCGGTGTGGCGTTTGTGCTGGCGGCAATGGGCGAACAGCTGGATGCGATTCTCGACGTGACCGTGGTGTACCCGTCGCAGAAGATCCCGGGGTTCTGGGACTTGATCAGCGGCGCGGTGCCGAAGGTGATCATCGATATCCAGACCCGCGAGCTGGACCCGGCGTTGTGGCAGGGGGATTACGAGAACGATCCGGCCTTTCGCCAGACCGTCCAGAGCTGGGTGAACCAGCTCTGGGAGGAAAAAGACGCGCGCATCGAGCACCTGCGCGCGCAGGGATAATCAGCTGCCGGTGCCCCAGGCTTGAGCCAGCTTGCCCAGCACCGAACTGTTGGCGCCCTGGCTGCCCAGAAATTGCAGAATCACCGGGGCAAACTGGCCGACCATGCCACTGTCCATGCCCAAGGCGCTGAAGGCGGTGTTGAGGTCGTTGGTGTTTTTTACATTGCCGAGCAGGCCGTCCAGGCCGCTGGTCTTGCTGCCGCCGGTCTGGCCAAGCATGCCGCTCAAGGCTCCAAGGCTGCCGAGGGCATTGTTGCCCGACAACTGGTCAAGCCCTGGCACGCTCTGGCCCAACTGCGAATAATCTTTGCCGCTCAACTGATTGCGCGCCAGGCCGAGCATGGCGCCGGTGCCGCCGATGGCTTGCTCCGGGGTAACGTTCAACTGCGAGGTCAGGGTGCTCAGCAGGTCGGCCGTCTGGGACGACGGTGCGGCAGCAGCGGCTTTGTTGTTACCACCCTGCATACCCGCAATGGCATTGGCCGCGTCGCCCAGGCTGAAGCCTGCGGCCAGTGCGGGCCCGGCGGCCAGCGTCATCAGGCAGGACAGGGCGAAACCGCGTGAAATCTTCATGGATACAACCTCAGGATGTAGGGGCGAAAGCAGGGTTTTGACTGGGTAACCGGTCGGTTGTTCCGAGCCAGGGAGGAACCGATCCGGCCTAAACGAGTCCATGAACTGACTACAAAATTTGTCAGGAAGAGACTTATGACTGCGATCCAACCCCAAGTGATTGAGCACAAGCCTCCATTCTGGAGCCGCCCTCGCCTGTTCCTCGGTGCCTGTGTCGTGGTGGTTGCCGGTATCGGCGGCGCGATCTACACCCAGGACAGCGTCAAATCCGCCGCCACCCTGGTGACCACCACCCAGCAGCCGGCCGCGCAGATCATGGCGCACAAAGACTACCTGGAAGTGCAACCCATCGCCGCCGCCGCCGCAGAGCCGGACAAGAGCCTGGAACTGTGGGCGATTCCCAAAGACGGCACGCCGATCTCCCTGGGCCTGTTGCCGGAGGACGGCAAAGGCATTATCGGCCTGAACCCACGCCAGCAAGCGTCCATCAGCAAACCGGTGGAGTTGATGGTGAGTTCGGAAACCAAAGGCGGCTCGGTGAGCAAACAGCCGACCGGGCCCACTGTCTATCAGGGCGCACTGGCCAGCCGCTGATATCCCAATACCACAACCCAATGTGGGAAGGGGCTCGCCCCCGATGGCGTCGATTCAGTCACCTATTTACTGACTGAATCAATACCACCGGGGGCAAGCCCCCTCCCACATTTGGCCCTTCGTGTGCCTGGGTTTACGCCGCGCTGAACAACTTGTGCGGATCAATCACAAACTTCTTCGGCACGCCCGCATCGAACTCGCCGTAGCCCCGTGGTGCGTCGTCCAGGCTGATCACCTGCACGCCGACGATCTCGGCGATGTTGATGCGGTCCCACATGATCGCCTGCATCAGCTGGCGGTTGTACTTCATCACCGGGGTCTGGCCGGTGTGGAAGCTGTGGGATTTGGCCCAACCCAGGCCGAAACGGATGCTCAGGCTGCCCATTTTCGCGGCGGCGTCGACGGCACCCGGATCTTCGGTGACGTACAGGCCCGGGATACCGATCTTGCCCGCTACGCGCACTACACCCATCAGCGAGTTGAGTACGGTGGCAGGGGCCTCTGCCTTGACGCCATCGTGGCCATGGCCGCGCGCTTCAAAGCCCACGCAGTCGACCGCGCAGTCCACTTCCGGCTCGCCCAGTAACGCGGCGATCTGTTCGTGCAGCGGCGTATCGGTGGACAGGTCTACTACTTCAAAACCCTGGGCCTTGGCGTGAGCCAGGCGGATGGAGTTGACGTCACCGACGATCACCACTGCCGCACCCAGCAGACGCGCCGACGCAGCAGCGGCCAGGCCAACCGGGCCGGCACCAGCGATGTACACGGTACTGCCTGGGCCAACGCCCGCCGTCACCGCGCCGTGGTAGCCCGTCGGCAGAATGTCGGAGAGGCAGGTCAGGTCGCGGATTTTCTCCATGGCCTTGTCGCGGTCCGGCAGTTTGAGCAGGTTGAAGTCGGCGTACGGCACCAGCACGTACTCGGCCTGGCCGCCGGTCCAGTCGCCCATGTCGACGTAGCCATAGGCACCACCGGCACGGGCCGGGTTGACGGTCAGGCACACGCCGGTGTGTTGCTCTTTGCAGGAACGGCAGCGCCCGCAAGCCACGTTGAAGGGGACGGAAACCAAGTCGCCGATTTTCAGGTTTTCGACGTCGCTGCCCTTCTCGATCACTTCACCGGTGATTTCGTGACCGAGCACCAGGCCGGTCTGGGCAGTGGTACGGCCGCGCACCATGTGTTGGTCGGAGCCGCAGATATTGGTGGAGACCACGCGCAGGATGACGCCGTGCTCGATCTTCCTGCCACGGGGGTCCTGCATTTTGGGATAGTCGATTTTCTGTACTTCGACCTTGCCGTTGCCGAGATACACGACACCACGATTACCAGACATGCTTTCACCTCGCTGTTGTTTTTATGGAACTGCGTTGCCGTCAAATGGGCAGCGCGTTAAGTGCTCGGGTACAGATGCTGTTGCTTGTGTTGTTTGTCAGGGCCTCATCGGGGGCAAGCCCCCTCCCACATTTTGATTTGTGCACGCATTCAACTGTGGGAGGGGGCTTGCCCCCGATAGCGGCAGTCATAGCACCACTGTCCTATTGGCATTCAAGAACACCCGCCGCTCAATGTGATACCCAACCGCCCGGGCCAATGTCAGCCCTTCGATATCGCGCCCCTTGGCAATCAAATCCTCGGGATAGTGGCTGTGATCCACCACCTCCACGCCCTGGGCGATGATCGGGCCTTCGTCCAGGTCGTTGTTGATGTAATGCGCAGTGGCGCCCACCAGTTTCACGCCCTTGTTGTACGCCTGGTGATACGGCTTGGCGCCCTTGAACCCCGGCAGCAATGAGTGGTGAATGTTGATGGCCTTGCCATCGAGCTTGCGGCACAGCTCCGGCGACAGCACTTGCATATAGCGCGCAAGAATCACCAGTTCGGCACCGGTGTCTTCCACCACTTGCCACACCTGACGCTCCTGGGACGGTTTGTCGTTGGGGTCGAGGGGGAAATGGTAGTAGGGAATCTGATGCCAGTCGGCCAATGGCTTGAGATCGGGGTGGTTTGACACCACCGCCACCACGTCCATCGACAATTGGCCGATACGCTGGCGGTACAGCAGATCGTTCAGGCAGTGATCGGCCTTGGACACCATGATCACCACTTTTGGCCGGTAGTTCGGTGCCGTCAGCTCGAAGATCATGCCAAACGCCTCGCCCCGCGCAGCCAGGCCATCGCGAAAGGCTTGCTCATCGAACCCGTCGGGCTGGCGGAATTCCACGCGAATGAAAAACCGGCCCGAGAGGCGGTCATCGAACGAATGGTGCTCGGTGACGTAGCAGCCCTGCTCGAACAGGTAGCGGGTGACCGCGTCCACCGTGCCGAGCACGCTGGGGCAGTCGGCGGTCAAAATCCATGTATCGGGTGCGCGGCTCATGGGTTATTCCTCAGGCTTGGACACTCAGGCCGAATTCCGCCGAGGCATCCTGCAACCACAGCCACCAGTAATCCGAGAAGCTGCGACGGATCACCAGCTCCCAGGTGTCTTCGGCGGTATGGCGGATCACCAGTTGCGACTTGGCGAACACCGTGCCTACCGCTTTGCCCACTGGGAAATTATTGGGGTGCACGTCGTAGCTGGTGGATTTCATCAGCACATCGCGCACGTTCGGGCCGCTGAGTTCGAGGATCTGCTGGCCGCCGCTGACGTTGACCACCTGAATATGCAGGTCGCCCAGCGCGGCACGCAGGTTCTGCTCTGCGGCGAATTCCTCACCGCTCGGCACCACCAACAGCCACTCATCCGGGCCGAGCCATTGCAGGCTGGTTTCGCCTTTGACGATAACTTGCAGGGCGCCGGGCAATTCGATGCCCAGGGCCTTGTGCACACCGGCGGCGAACGCGGCATCGTGACCATCGCCACGAATGGTCAGGTGGCCGAGCAGTTTCTTTTCGCGCACGGTCACACCGGCGTTCTTGCGGCCCTTACCGACCAGACTGGCGAGGTCGGCATGGTGCAGCGACGACTCGGCCTTGGCGCCGGTAGTGGGGCGTTGTTGGTACACATTGGCTGCTGTCATAAAGCACCTGTTCTGAATTCTGTTGTGTGGCTACTGGCGTCATCGGGGAGCAACCCCCCTCCCACAGGGGGGGGGGGCTTGCTCCCGATGGCCGCGCCTCGGTCTATCAAATGTTCTGGCGATCCCCTTTCGGGTCGAAGAACACCGAAGACACAATCTCAGCCTCGATCACGCTGCCATCGGCCTGGGGCGAGAACACCCGTTCGCCGATGCGCTTCAAGCCGCCTTTCACCACGCCCATGGCAAACGAATAGCCCAGGGAGTTGTGCGCGTAGCTGGAGGTGACGTGACCAACCATCTTCATCGGGATCGACTGCTTCGGATCGAGCACCAGTTGCGCGCCCTCCGGCAGCCACACCTTAGGATCAATCGGCTTGAGGCCCACCAGTTGCTTGCGCTCTTCGCGCACGCAGTCTTCACGGTTCATGCCGCGCCAGCCGATCCACGAGAACGGTTTGGTACGACCGACGCACCAGCCCATGTTGAGGTCGTCCGGGGTCATCGAGCCGTCGGTATCCTGGCCGACGATGATGAAGCCCTTCTCGGCCCGCAGTACGTGCATGGTTTCGGTGCCGTACGGAGTCAGGTTGTACTTCTTGCCGGCGGCGACAATCTGTTCCAGCACGCCCATGGCGTAGTCGGCCTGCACGTTGACTTCGTACGACAGCTCACCGGTAAACGAAATGCGGAACACCCGCGCCGGCACACCGCCCACCAAACCTTCTTTCCAGGTCATGAACGGGAAACCGTCCTTGTCCAGGTCGATGTCGGTGACTTCCGCCAGCAGCTTGCGGCTGTTGGGGCCGGACAGGGTCATGGTCGCCCAGTGGTCGGTGACCGAGGTGAAGTACACCTTGAGGTCCGGCCATTCGGTTTGCTGATAGATTTCCAGCCACTGCAGCACGCGGGCGGCGCCGCCGGTGGTGGTGGTCATCAGGAAGTGGTTGTCGGCCAGGCACGCGGTCACGCCGTCGTCGAAGACCATGCCGTCTTCCTTACACATCAGGCCGTAGCGCGCCTTGCCCACGTCGAGCTTGGTCCAGGCGTTGGTGTAGATGCGGTTGAGGAACTCACGGGCGTCCGGGCCCTGGATGTCGATCTTGCCGAGGGTGGACGCATCCAACAGGCCGACGCTGTCGCGCACGGCCAGGCATTCGCGTTTCACCGCGGCGTGCAGGTCTTCACCGTTGCGCGGGAAGTACCAAGGACGTTTCCACTGGCCGACGTCTTCGAACTCGGCGCCATTCTTGACGTGCCACGCGTGCAGCGCGGTGTAGCGCACGGGTTCGAAGATATGCCCACAGTGCCGGCCCGCTACGGCGCCGAAGGTGACCGGCGTGTAGTTGGGACGGAACATGGTGGTGCCCATCTGCGGGATGGTCACGTTCAGCGAGCGCGCAGCGATAGCCAGGCCGTTAACGTTGCCCAACTTGCCCTGGTCGGTGCCGAAGCCCAGCGCGGTGTAGCGCTTGACGTGCTCGACCGACTCAAAGCCTTCGCGGGTGGCCAGCTCGATGGCGGCAGCGGTAACGTCGTTCTGCAGGTCGACGAATTGCTTCGGCGCCCGTGCGGTCGCTTTGTCGTGCGGCACCTGGTAGATCGCCAGGGTAGGTTCTTCCAGACGGCTCAGGGCCTTTGGCAGAGTGCCTTCCACCGGCGCGAAACCGGCTTCGCTGGCGGCGCGCACGCCCCCTTCAAAACCATCGGCCAGGGAATCGCCGAGGCCGTAGACGCCGTTGATACCACCGACGCACACACGTTTCTGCGGCGCTTCGCCGGGGACGAAACCGAGAATGTCTTCACGCCAGATCGGCTTGCCGCCCAGGTGCGAAGCCAGGTGAACCACCGGGCTGTAGCCGCCGGAGCTGGCTACCAGGTCGCAGTCCAGCCACTCGCCGGGGCTGGTGACTTTATGGGCCTTGACGTCAATCGCGGCGACACGCGCAGCGGTCACGCGCTTGGTGCCACGGGCTTCGACCACGGCGCTGCCGGTGAGGATGCGGATACCTTTGGCGCGAGCTTCTTCCACCAGTGCACCGCGTGGGTTGTGGCGCACATCGGCGACAGCCACCACGGCCAGGCCGGCGTCGAACCAGTCCAAGGCCACGCGATAGGCGTGATCGTTGTTGGTCGACAGCACCAATTTTTTACCCGGTGCCACGCCGTAACGGCGCACGTATGTGGAGACCGCACCGGCCAGCATGTTGCCCGGCACGTCGTTGTTGCCGTACACCAACGGACGCTCGCAGGCGCCGGTGGCCAACACCACGCGTTTGGCACGCACACGGTGAATGCGCTGGCGCACCACGCCGATCGGCGCACGGTCGCCGAGGTGATCGGTGAGGCGCTCGTGAATGGTCAGGAAGTTATGGTCGTGGTAGCCGTTGACCGTGGCGCGGGGCAGCAGCACCACGTCCGGCAGGCTTTTCAATTCGGCGATCACACTGGCGACCCACTCGCTGGCGGGCTTGCCGTCCAGGCTTTCGCGGGAGTCGAGCAACGAACCACCGAACTCTTCCTGCTCATCGGCGAGGATCACGCGGGCGCCGCTACGCGCAGCCGCCAGCGCCGCCGCCAGCCCGGCAGGGCCTGCGCCCACCACCAGCACGTCACAGTGACGGTTGAAGTTGTCGTAGGTGTCCGGATCGTTCTCGGTCGGCGAGCGGCCCAGGCCGGCGGCCTTGCGGATGTACTTCTCGTAGGTCATCCAGAACGATTGCGGGTACATGAAGGTTTTGTAGTAGAAACCCGGCGGCATCAGCTTGCCGCCGACCTTGCCGAGAATGCCCATCATGTCGTTGTTGACGCTCGGCCAGCCGTTGGTGCTGGTGGCGACCAAACCTTGATACAGCGCCTGTTGTGTGGCGCGTACGTTAGGAATCTGGGTGGCTTCGGTGGCGCCGATCTGCAGCACTGCGTTCGGCTCTTCGGCACCGGCGGCAAAGATGCCGCGAGGGCGCGAGTACTTGAAGCTGCGGCCAATGATATCGACGCCGTTGGCCAGCAACGCGGCGGCCAGGGTGTCGCCTTCAAAGCCCTTGTAGGTCTGGCCGTTGAAGCTGAAGGTCAGGACCTTGTTACGGTCGATCCGGCCACCGTTGGACAGGCGATTGATCTGGCTCATACCTTCTCTCCAGAAGCCTTGGCGGTGAATTGCGGCTTCTCGCCAATCTTGTAGGTTTCAAGAATTTCGTAGGTCACGGTGTCGCGGGTCGCGTTGAAATACTGGCGGCACCCGGCGGCGTGAATCCACAACTCGTGGTGCAGGCCACGGGGGTTGTCGCGGAAGAACATGTAGTCGCCCCACTGCTCGTCGGTGCAGGCGTTCGGGTCCAGCGGGCGCGGGATGTGCGCTTGGCCGGACGCGTGGAATTCCTCTTCGGAGCGCAGTTCGCCACAGTGAGGACAGAAGATATGCAACATAGGGAATTTCTCCTGTTAGTGGGCGACGGCGGCAGCGCCGTGTTCGTCGATCAACGCACCGTTGTGGAAACGGTCGATGGAAAAAGGTGCCGCCAATGGGTGCATTTCACCCTTGGCGAGGCTGGCGGCAAACACGTTGCCTGAGCCCGGCGTGGCCTTGAAGCCACCGGTGCCCCAACCGCAGTTGAAGAACATGTTCGGCACCGGGGTCTTGGAGATGATCGGGCACGCATCCGGGGTGGTGTCGACGATGCCGCCCCACTGGCGGTTCATGCGTACGCGCGACAGCACCGGGAACATCTCGACGATGGCCTGGATGGTGTGCTCGATCACCGGGTACGAACCGCGCTGGCCGTAGCCGTTGTAACCGTCGATACCGGCACCGATCACCAAGTCGCCCTTGTCGGATTGGCTGATGTAACCGTGTACGGCGTTGGACATGATCACGCTGTCGATAATTGGCTTGATCGGCTCCGACACCAGCGCTTGCAGCGGGTGGGATTCGATTGGCAGGCGGAAACCGGCGAGCGAAGCCATGTGACCGGAGTTACCGGCAGTGACCACACCAACGCGCTTGGCGCCGATAAAGCCCTTGGTGGTTTCCACACCGATGCACACGCCGTTTTCCTTGCGGAAGCCGATCACTTCGGTTTGCTGGATCAAGTCCACACCGAGGGCGTCGGCGGCGCGGGCGAAGCCCCAGGCCACGGCATCGTGACGGGCCACGCCGCCACGCCGTTGCACGGTGGCGCCGAGCACCGGGTAGCGGGTGTTTTTCGAGCAGTCCAGGTACGGAATCTCGTCGGCTACTTGCTTGGCATTCAGCAGCTCGCCATCCACGCCATTGAGGCGGTTGGCGCTGACGCGACGCTCGGAGTCACGGATGTCCTGCAGGGTGTGGCACAGGTTGTAGACGCCACGCTGGGAGAACATCACGTTGTAGTTCAGGTCCTGGGACAGGCCTTCCCACAGTTTCATCGCGTGTTCGTACAGGTGCGCCGACTCGTCCCACAGGTAGTTGGAACGCACGATGGTGGTGTTGCGCGCGGTGTTACCGCCGCCCAGCCAGCCTTTCTCGACCACGGCCACGTTGGTGATGCCATGCTCCTTGGCCAAGTAGTAAGCGGTCGCCAGACCATGCCCGCCGCCGCCGACGATGACCACGTCGTACACCTTTTTAGGGGTCGGCGTGCGCCACATCTTCTGCCAGTTTTCGTGATGGCTGAGTGAGTGCTTGAAGAGGCCGAAGCCCGAGTAGCGTTGCATAGTCATTACTCCAATACCGCGCTCAGCGATAAACCGGGAAATCAGCGCACAGGGCAGACACGTGCTTGGCCACGTTAGCCTCGACATCGGCGTCGCCGAGGTTGTCGAGGATGTCGCAGATCCAGCCAGCCAACTCGATGCACTGCGGCACTTTGAAACCACGCGTGGTCACCGCCGGGGTGCCGATGCGCAGGCCCGAGGTCACGAACGGCGACTGCGGGTCATTCGGCACGGCGTTCTTGTTGACGGTGATATGGGCGCGACCGAGGGCGGCATCCGCCTCTTTGCCGGTCAGACCCTGACGGATCAGGCTGACCAGGAACAGGTGGTTATCGGTGCCGCCGGACACTACATCGTAGCCGCGTTTGATAAACACGCTGGCCATGGCCTGGGCGTTATCGATCACTTGTTGCTGGTAAGCCTTGAAACCCGGCTCCAGCGCTTCCTTGAAGCACACCGCCTTGCCGGCGATCACATGCATCAGCGGGCCGCCCTGGGCGCCAGGGAACACGGCGGCGTTGAGCTTCTTCTCGATCTCTTCGTTGGCCTTGGCCAGGATCAAGCCGCCACGCGGACCGCGCAGGGTTTTGTGAGTCGTGGTGGTGACCACATCGGCGTAAGGCAGCGGGTTCGGGTACAGACCGGCGGCAACCAGGCCGGCGACGTGGGCCATATCGACGAACAGCAGCGCGCCCACCTTGTCGGCGATCTGACGGAAACGGGGGAAATCCAGAGTCTTGGAGTAGGCGGAGAAACCGGCCACCACCATCTTCGGCTTGTGCTCCACCGCCAGGCGCTCGACTTCGTCGTAGTCGATCAGGCCGGTGTCGGTGTTGATGCCGTATTGCACCGCGTTGTACAGCTTGCCCGAGGACGACACTTTAGCGCCGTGGGTCAGGTGACCGCCGTGGGCCAGGCTCATGCCGAGGATGGTGTCGCCGGCATTGATCAGCGCCAGGTACACCGCGCTGTTGGCGGACGAACCGGAGTGCGGCTGCACGTTGGCGTAATCGGCGCCGAACAGTTGCTTGGCGCGCTCGATGGCCAGGGCCTCGACTTTATCCACATGCTCGCAGCCACCGTAGTAGCGCTTGCCTGGGTAGCCTTCGGCGTATTTGTTGGTGAGGCCGCTGCCTTGGGCTTCCATCACCCGCTTGCTGGTGTAGTTCTCTGACGCGATCAGCTCGATATGATCTTCCTGGCGCTGCTCCTCGGCATTCATCGCCGCCAGCAGTGCGTCGTCATATCCCTGAATCTGGTCTTGTTTGCTGAACATCGCGTCTCTCCCAGCCTTTCGTATTGTTAAGGCCCTCGCAGGGCCCTTTGATGCGATGGTAGGGCTGGCGTAGACAGGTCAAATGCCTGCGCACGCCACGCAAAGGTGCGTTTACGACATTACCGAATCAACACCAAATAAATGTGGGAGGGGTTAAGCAATGATGTGGCGCAGGAGTAACAGCAGGAGGAAGTGCATGGGATACAGGGCGTAGGCCCAGCGGCGCATTGCTGGCGGCGAGGTGCTGTGGGCATGTCGCAATAAGACCAACCCCGCCCATGGCGCAATCAGGCACGCGACCAGCCCCAACAGCGCCACCGGCGTGCCGCTATTGAGCAGGATCTGCCATTGATTGGCGGCCACGCAGACCAACCCTGGCAACACACTGAAATACCAAGGCCGGCGAAATACCAGCAACATCGCCAGGGACAGCAATACACCAAACAATCCGAACATTAAGTGCGCTGAAAATACCGCCGCTATCGTGACCGCGATTAACGCCAATCCTCGATCAATAAACGTCTTCTGCTGCCATCCTCGGGCAACCAGCAGGCCCAGCGCGAGGGTCGGCAACACGTTCAACGTATCGGCATCCTCGATAAACAAGCGATACGGTACTTCGCTGATTACGCTGAACAGCAGCAACCAGCCCAGGTAGCGCCATTGACCCGTTACCGGGGCGTTGCGAACCCGGTGCAGGTTCGCCGCAATCGCCAGGCAAAACCACGGGAACGCCAGCCGCCCCGGCACGTACAGGCCGTCCAGGCTCAAACCGACATAACGCAGGTGATCCAGCACCATACTGAGCAGCGCCAGCCACTTGAGCAGGTCCAGAGCGCCGTCTCGGACGGGTCCGACAGGCAAGGTGTGAGCGCTGTGCATAATTCCCCAGTGACTTTGCATTTACAGTGCGTGCGCACGCCCAACAATCTTGGTTACAGTGCGCACCAATATCGACCACAGGAACGGGCCATGACCGACAAGAGCCAACAATTCGCCAGTGACAACTATTCGGGCATCTGCCCGGAAGCCTGGGCCGCCATGGAACAAGCCAACCACGGCCATCAGCGCGCCTACGGCGACGATGAATGGACCCACCGCGCCGCCGACGGTTTCCGCAACCTGTTCGAAACCGACTGCGAAGTGTTTTTCGCCTTCAACGGCACCGCGGCCAACTCCCTGGCGCTGTCGTCTCTGTGCCAGAGCTACCATAGCGTGATTTGCTCGGAAACCGCCCACGTCGAAACCGACGAATGCGGCGCGCCGGAGTTTTTCTCCAATGGCTCCAAGCTGCTCATCGCCCGCACCGAAAACGGCAAACTGACCCCAGAGTCGATCCGCGAGGTCGCCCTCAAGCGCCAGGACATCCACTACCCCAAACCCCGCGTAGTCACCCTGACCCAAGCCACCGAAGTCGGTAGCGTGTACACCCCCGAAGAAATCCGCGCCATCAGCGCCACCTGCAAGGAGCTGGGCCTGAACCTGCACATGGACGGCGCGCGTTTCTCTAACGCCTGTGCGTTCCTTGGCTGCTCGCCGGCCGACCTGACCTGGAAAGCCGGGGTGGACGTGCTGTGCTTTGGCGGCACCAAAAACGGCATGGCCGTGGGCGAGGCGATCCTGTTCTTCAACCACAAGCTGGCCGAAGACTTCGACTATCGCTGCAAACAGGCCGGCCAACTGGCCTCGAAGATGCGCTTCCTCTCCGCACCTTGGGTAGGCCTGCTGGAAAACGACGCCTGGCTCAAGCACGCCCGCCACGCCAACCACTGCGCGCAGTTGCTGAGCAGCCTGGTGGCGGATATTCCCGGCGTGGAGCTGATGTTCCCGGTGCAGGCCAACGGCGTGTTCCTGCAACTGTCGGAACCGGCCATCGCCGCGCTGACAGCCAAGGGCTGGCGCTTCTACACCTTCATCGGCAAAGGTGGGGCGCGCTTCATGTGCGCGTGGGATACCGAAGAAGAACGCGTAAGGGAACTGGCCGCGGATATCCGCGAAGTGATGAACGCCTGAGACGGGCGAATAGTGGCGCTGTGCCGAGACTGTTATTTGTTATTTCCGACAGCAACGCAGCGAGCTTTCATTGACTAGCCTCTTGGAACCCGCAAGGAAATCGCCGCTGCAGCGGCTGCCCTCGCGGGTACTACCACCCGCCGAACAATCGGCTGGAAACGGAAATCCAGAAGAGGTTTGAATCATGGAATATCAAAGCACCGGCAGTACCCTGAAAAGCGACGGCACTGTCACCACCACCGTTATCGACTGGGACGAGTTCAGAAAAACCGCCCAAATCGGCGACACTATCCGCGAGCCGTCGAGGACGCTGCGGATCTATGACAAAGTCTATGAATTGACAGCTTCAGGCCAGCACTTCGTCGTACACATCTACGCTCAATAACCGTTAACCTTCGCGCATTCCCACGCACTGCGTGGGGATGCCGGGGCTGCGAGCTGGCAGGCCAGGCACGTTCATTCGAGCGATCAGTACTCGATACGCACATCGCCCTTCGGCACACTGCAGCACGACAGGATGTAGCCTTCGGCTTCATCATCCTCGGTGATCCCACCGTTGTGCTCCATCTCCACTTCCCCACCCAGCTTCAGCACCTTGCACGTGCCGCAGATGCCCATGCCGCAGGCTTTGGGGATCATCAGGCCAAGCTTGGCGGCGGCGGCGTGTACGGTTTCGCCCGGCGCCACGCGGATGCTCTTGCCCGAGGTAATGAACTCCACTTGGTGCAGGTCCGCCAGGTCGACTTCCGGCGCGTCGGCGGCTTGTTCGGCTTGCTCCACCGCATCGGCGCGGGCTTCGGGCGGCGTGGCGCCGAAGGATTCCTCGTGGTAGCGCGTCATGTCGAAACCGGCGGCTTCCAGCAGGCGCTTCACGGCGGTCATGTAGGGCGTTGGGCCGCAGCAGAACACTTCGCGCTCCAGGAAGTCGGGCACCATCAGTTCGAGCATCTTGTGGTTCAGGTAACCGCGGTAACCGGCCCAGGGTTCGCCCAGGCCGTGCTTTTCGCAGATCAGGTGCAGGCTGAAGTTATCGATCCGCGACGCCATGTGCTCCAGCTCGCGGTGGTAGATGATGTCTTTGGGCGAGCGGGCACTGTGGACAAAGGTCATGTCGACATTGGCATTGGTGTCGTAGAACCAGCGCGCCATCGACATCACTGGCGTAATTCCCACGCCGCCGCTGAGGTACAGCACTTTCGGACTGGGGAAGTCGATGGCGTTGAACAGCCCCACCGGTCCGTGCACCGCCAGCTCCTGGCCTTCATGCAAAGTGTCGTGCAACCAGTTGGACACCTTGCCGCCAGGCACGCGCTTGATGGTCACCGAGAAGCTGTAGGGCACCGATGGCGAGCTGGAAATGGTGTAGGAGCGCATGATCGGCTGCCCGTCGATTTCCAGCTCCAGAGTCACGAATTGCCCTGGTTTGAAAAAGAACAGGATCGGCTGGTCGGCCATAAAGCAAAAGGTGCGCACATCCCAGGTTTCCTGGATGACTTTGACGCAACGGACGATGTGCCGACCATTGGCCCAGGTCTGGGTGGTTACCGGATTCAGGAAATTATTGGACATGTTGTTCTCCACCGCCGAGGTCGGCCTTATGGTGGCGATTCTGCGTAACGCGAGAACCGCCCACTTACCTATCTGCGACATTCACATACTTATCGCGACCAGCCCCCATACCACGGGGCTTGCGCGTCGGGATCAGAGTGGGCCATGTCGCTCATGGATAAGGTTCGCCGCATCAGCAGCCCCACACTCGCTCCCAACAACGACGCTTTCTTTACGCCTTGCTGCACACCTGATCAGCCACTATTCGCCGGCCACACAGAATGGCCATGAGGACCTACACGATGGACGTCACCGCAACCTTAAGCTTGGGCGATCCGCTGGAACCCGCACGCAAGGCCACCGCGCAAATGCTGCAAGAGCGCGAGCGCACCTTTTCGCTGCCGCAGCCGTTCTACTGCGATGAGCGTTTGTTCGATATCGACATGCAGGAGATCTTCCAGAAAGAGTGGTTGATCGCCGGCATGACCTGCGAGATTCCGACCAAGGGCAACTACCTGACCCTGCAAGTGGGCAAGAACCCGATCATCGTGATCCGTGGCGCCGAGGGCGTGGTACATGCGTTCCACAACGTGTGCCGTCACCGTGGCTCGCGCCTGTGCACCAGCGACAAGGGCAAGGTGGCCAAACTGGTCTGCCATTATCACCAGTGGACCTACGAACTGGACGGCCGCCTGCTGTTCGCCGGCACCGAGATGGGCGCCGACTTCGACATGAATCAATACGGCCTCAAGCCGGTCAACGTGAAGACCGCCGGCGGCTATATCTTCATCAGCCTGGCCGAAAACCCGCCGGCCATCGATGACTTCCTGTCGACCCTGAACCACTACATGGAACCCTACGACATGGAGAACACCAAGGTGGCGGTGCAAACCACCTTGATGGAAAAGGCCAACTGGAAACTGGTGCTGGAGAACAACCGCGAGTGCTACCACTGCGGCGGTTCGCACCCGGAGCTGCTCAAAACCCTGCTGGAATGGGACGACGTCACCGACCCACGCGCCGACCAGGCATTCAAGGACCACGTCGCCGCCTCGGCCGCTGCCTGGGACGCCGAGAAGATCCCGTACGCCCACGCCAGCTTCGGCCTGCGTAACCGCATCGTGCGGATGCCGCTGCTCAAGGGCACCGTGTCGATGACCCTCGATGGCAAACAAGGTTGCGCCAAGCTGATGGGCCGCATCAAGAACCCGGACCTGGGATCGATGCGCATCCTGCACCTGCCGCACTCGTGGAACCACTGCATGGGCGACCACATCATTGTGTTCACGGTGTGGCCGATCAGCGCGCAGGAAACCATGGTCACTACCAAGTGGCTGGTACACAAGGACGCGGTCGAAGGCGTGGACTATGACGTGGAGCGCATGCGCCAGGTCTGGGACGCCACCAACGACCAGGACCGTCGCCTGGCAGAAGAAAACCAGCGCGGCATCAACTCCACGGCCTATCAACCGGGCCCGTACTCCAAGACTTATGAGTTCGGCGTGGTGAATTTCGTGGACTGGTACAGCGAGCGCATGCTGAGCAACCTGGGCGCAGCACCGGCGCCTTACCTCAAAGGCGTGGCGGCACACGAATAAACGATCCTAATCGTTGGAACTGTGGGAAGGGGCCTGCCCCCTCCCACAATCGAACCTCGCACTGCTTACTATTTGATCAGATCTCTCCCAGCCCCCTACCCGCCTGCCTTCCAGCCTTTGCCCAACAACTTATCCACAGAGCCACCCACAGCAATTGTGGGCAACTGCGCCAATTACCCAGAAATAAGTGAAGAAAATCCGTGACTTATTCAAGTTACGGGTTTGGGTGTGCATTTGATCATTTTTCGATCAATACGCTACAAGCCAATAAAATCGTGGCTTGTAGCACTACGTGAACACCTTATCCACAGAAGCGCCAACAGACTTTGGGGGCAACTTGCACGGCACTGTGGAAAACCGCGGCAACCCTGCATAAATCCAGGCTTTAGCACTATTCCAGCGCTTCAATCAGCGAATTGATCACTTTTTAATCATTTCGATCAAGGCCTTTATCTTTAAGGCTTGTAGCCGATAGCAAACATCTTATCCACAGAAGCGCCAACAGACTTTGGGGGCAAGTACAAATACCCCACCACGCTTATCCACACGCAAAACGCTTAAAAAACCGGGGCTTAGCCTGGTTGTTTTTCATACAGCAGGCTGCAGCCCTTAATTTACCTGAGCTACAGGCACCCACGAACACCTTATCCACAGCCAGACACACAGCGATTGTGGGTAACGTCCTAGGTGGTATTCGTCTGTACAAAAAACACTCCGCATCTACACTCACCTTTGCAGTTAATTTCACCAGCCTGGGTTAGTGCGGAAGTCCTTGGCGGGATAAACGGGAGGACCAACAGTGATGTGGCAGGGCATACCCAGCCATCACTGCGCCAAAGGTTTTACGCTGATTGAATTACTACTGACGCTGGCCTTGCTGGCCACGCTGGCGACAGTGGCTTATCCGCTGACAGCATTGATGGGCAAACGCGACCGAGAACTCGACTTGCAACGTTCGTTGCGAGAGATACGCCGCGCTATTGATTCCTACAAAGAAGCCAGCGACGACGGGCGCATCGAAAAGAGCGTCACTGCCAGTGGTTACCCGCCCTCTTTGCAGACATTGGTCGATGGCGTCACCGACCAGACCAACTTGCAAGGTCAAAAACTCTATTTTCTGCGACGCATTCCTCGCGATCCTCTCTGCGAATGTCCCGAACTGGCAGCGGAAAAAACCTGGCAATTGCGCAGTTACAAGAGCAGCGCCGATAACCCACAAGAGGGAGAAGATGTATTTGACGTTTCATCCCGCAGCACTCGGGAGAGTTTGAATGGAACGTTGTACAGCCAGTGGTGAGCGCGGTTTTACCCTGATCGAATTGCTGGTGGTGATGGCCATCATCGCCACACTCATGACGCTGGTCACCCCCCAGTATTTTCGCCAGCACGCCAAGGCCCAGGAAACCGTGCTGCGCCACAACCTCTCCACCATTCGCCAGGCGCTGGATCAATACCGCGAAGACCACGGCGAGAACCCCGACTCCTTGCAAGCCCTGGTGGACCGCCGCTACCTGCGCGAAATCCCTCTGGACCCGCTGACCGGCAAGCGCGACACCTGGCAACTGCAACCCTCCGACGAACAAGGCCTGGGCGACGTACGCAGCGGCGCACCGGGCACCGCTAACGATGGGACGGCCTATGCAGACTGGTAAGCAGCGCCAGCACGGCTCGGTGTTCATGGGCATGCTGGTGACGGTGGCCGTCGTGGCCGTGATGTTAATGGAGACGGGCACGCTGTGGTCCAGCGTGTTGCAGCGCGAACGCGAACTGGAACTGCTGGCGCGCGGCAACGAAATTCGCCGGGCCATCGGCCTGTACTACAAGGCCGGCAATGCCTTTCCCAAGTCCCTCGAAGACCTGGTGCTTGACCGGCGCCAACCGACCGTCAAGCGCTACCTGCGCCGGGTCTACGCCGACCCGCTGACCGGCACCACCGAGTGGGGCGTCGTGCCAGGGCCGGGCGACACCATCATGGGCGTGTTCAGCCAGGCCAAGGGCACGCCGTTCAAGCAAGGCAACTTTGCGGTCATCAATCAAAGTTTTACAGGGCAAGGCAGTTATCAAGGGTGGGTGTTTCTGTATGGCTCTGTACAGAGTAACCCTGCAACCCGCGTCACTCCTCTGGGAGATCAGCTGACTCGATGATTTCAACGATATGAACACACTGATCGTTCCAGCAGTTCGGAACTTGTTTATCTGGATTGAAGGTGGACTAGAGCATGAATAAGTACATGAAGAGTTTTATCAAATGGACAGTGCCTGCTTTGTGTTTGGTACCGACCTTGAGTTGGGCACATGGTGCTCTGGATATCCCGGCATCACGTGCGGTGAATTGCCAGGCTACCGGAGGCTACTGGCAATCAGAGGATGGGTCCTCCATTGTGGATAAAGGTTGCCGAGAATCAGCCACGCTATTTGGTACCCCTGCCCAAAAAGTATTCGCCGCGCAACAATGGCATGAGGTTTCACACATCCCAGGGATTAATAATCCATCGATGGATCAGATTAAAGCCATTATCAAAGACGGCCAGATCTGTGCTGCAAATGACCCCAGAAAAGCCAGCCTGGATTACCCAACGCCCTACTGGACCAAGACTGACGTGACGTCCGGACAGCCGCTGACCCTCCGACTTATTGGTACCGCCCCCCACGTACCCAGCAAGTTCTATACATTTGCCAGCAAACCAGGCTTCAATTCGGCCACGGACAAATTGAAGTGGAGCGATCTGGTGCAGTTGGGCCAGGAAGAGATATTTGAAGTTGCGAAAACAAACTGGCAAACGCCACCCAGACTACCCGGTGCATCGGGCTACTTCGAAACAGTAAGAACTATCCCGAATGGGCTTTCGGGCAATGGGTTGATTGTCGGCATCTGGGTACGGGACGACCCGAATGGAGAGTTTTTCATTTCGTGCTCGGACGTGAACTTCACAGGTGGAGGTGTGCCTGAGAAACTTCACAATATCGGTACGTTTATCAATGGCGACATGAGTACGCTCAAACCTGGCGACTCCGTGCACTATCGGATTTTTGGTAACGATGGGGCAAAAAAAGAACTGGTCGATATCATTCATAAAATCAGCGCAGCAAATCTGCCGCCTGTTCAATGGGGCAAAGAAATAGCCGACCAAGTCAATCCCTCCATCGCCAAAATCGGCGAGCTAGAGGGCTCGATCGTTACTTACAACGTGCAAAACCCTTTAAGCAACTCGACTTATGCCACTCAACAAGGTTACAGCCAGGCGATGTCGATCATTGCAGGTGAAGGCCCAAGCCCTGTTAATCCGGCGCCACCTATAGCACGGATCACAGGTCCCACTGCATTGAAGTCGGGCGAGACCTTCACATTCAGTGGCACTACGTCAACGGGGAGCAATGGCCCGTTGTTGTATCAATGGGCCGTCCCCGGGATGACGGGCGCACAGAATGGCGCGACCATCAGCGGCAAGGCCTACCAAGTCCCAGAAGTAACCACGTTTGAAGCACGATTGATCGTTCGGGACCAGCAAAACGGTAAAACCGATCCGGCGAAGCTCTCCTTTACCGTAGAACCTGCAAGCGGAGACACGGATTACCCTCAGTGGAAACCGAATGGCGGCTATAACAGCGGCTCACAAGTATCCAATTATGGAGTGAAGTACCGGTGCAAACAGGGATCGGCAGGCGCATGGTGCGGGCAGAATGAAAATGAACCCGGCAAACCCGGTTCCACTTTCTGGCAGCGCGCATGGGATGTTGTTCCTTGAGCCACTGGCATATGCACTGACTTGATAACAGCAAGTGCCAAACGTTATAGGGCGCCTTACGGCGCCTTATATCGCGCAACGCTACAATTGGAAGCAGTACTGGTTATAACGCAGTCCTACCGGCGGTGCCCGCTTCCCCAGCGGGCCGGAAGAGTTGATCACAACCGCCGAGTATCGCCATGCGCACACGCATACTTATCACCCCCTTCCAACGCGCCTTTACGCTGCTGGAACTGCTGGTCGTCCTGCTGATCATCGCCCTGCTCGCCGGCTATGTAGGACCCAAGATGTTCGACCGCCTGGAGCTGGCCAAGGTGCAAACCGCCCAAGGCCAGATGAAGTCCATCGCCGATGCGTTGAACCAGTACCGCCTGGACAACGGCAACTACCCCGACGAAGCCCTCGGCCTGAATGCGCTGACTACGCGGCCCGCCAATGCGGCCAATTGGCAGGGGCCTTACTTGAAGACGTTGCCACCTGACCCCTGGGGCAACCCATATCTCTACAAAAACCCGGGCACCCCGCCCAACGACGCCGAGATCATCTCCCTGGGCCGCGACGGCAAGGCCGGCGGCGTCAACACCTACGCCGACATTGTCTACGGGCTGTAACGGCTCATGTGCGCGCTGCGGATTGTTCTGACGCTGCTGTGCCTTACGGGCACCGCCCAGGCCAATTGCTGGCAACTGGCGGCCAGTCGTTATCACGTTGATCCGCTCCTGCTGTACGCCATCGCCAGGGTCGAGTCCGGCCTCAACCCCCGTGCGCGCAATATCAATGCCGACGGCAGCCAGGACATCGGCCTGATGCAGATCAACAGCCGCCACTTACCGGCATTGGCGCGGTTCGGCATCACCGAACAGCACCTGATCACTCAGCCTTGCACCAGCGTGATGGTCGGCGCGTGGATCCTGGCCGGTTTTATCCGCGAAAACGGCTACGGCTGGCAGGCCGTAGGCGCCTACAACGCCGGGCCCAAGCCGGACCGCGAGGCGCGCCGTACGCGTTACGCCCTGGCGGTGTGGCGTTACTACGGCGAGTTGCTGCAACAGCGCCGGAAACTGGCGAGGCAAACGCCATGATCGAAATAGACGCCCGCATCATCCGCGACGGTCATTTGCAGTCCCTGCACCTGCAAGCCGTTGACCTGGCCCAGGCGCGCCAGCAATTGCAGGCCGACGGCGCCCAGGTCATCTCGCTCAAAGCCCGTCGCCAACTCAAACTGCCGAGCCGGCGCTCCAAGTTCGCCCTCGGCTTGTTCATCCAGGAATTGGTGGTGCTGCTGGACGCCGGCCTGGTGCTGGTAGAAGCGGTGGAAACCCTGCGCGACAAAGCACCGCCGGGGATAAATCGGCAGGTCATGAGCGAGCTACTGGCCTCGATGTATGAGGGTAACTCGCTGTCCAGGGCAATGCAGCTCAAGCCGCAGACGTTTCCTTCATTGCTGATCGCCACCGTGGCGTCCTCCGAACACAGCGGCCAATTGGCCGTAGCCCTGCGCCGCTACCATCACTTTGAAGCGCATTTGGAAACCGTGAAAAAACGCGTCAGCGGTGCCCTGATGTACCCCCTGGTAGTGCTTAGCGTGGGTGCGTTGATCCTGTTGTTTTTGCTGTTCTTCGTGATCCCGCGTTTCGCCTCGGTGTTCGACGCCGTCGCCGACTTACCCGCCACCGCGCGCTTCATGGTGTGGTGGGGCGCGCTGGTAGACGCACGCGGCATGGAGTTGCTGATCGGCCTGGCGCTGGCGGTAGGTGCGCTGGTGCTGCTGTTTCGCAGCGCCGGGTTCAAGCGTCGCGTGGCCGAGCTGTTCTGGAAGATTCCGAGCCTGGGCGCCCAGCGCACGCTGTTCATCCTGGCGCGTTTCTACCGCACCGCGGGCATGTTGCTGATGGGCGGGATGCCGGTGGTTACGGCGGTAGAGCTCTCCGGTGCCTTGCTGCCGGTGGAACGCCAAGCGGCCCTGCGCCAGGCCATGACCGATATTCAGGCCGGTCAGCCATTGTCCACCTCCCTGGCCCGCCACCAACTGACCACCGCCGTCGCCGAACGCCTGTTGCGGGTAGGCGAGCAAAGCGGCGAATTGGCAGCGATGTGCGAGCGCATCGCGCAGTTTCACGATGAAGCCTTGGAGCGCGCCATCGAGCTGTTCAGCAAGGTCTTCGAGCCCTTGTTGATGCTGGTGGTGGGCGGGCTGATCGGCCTGATTGTGTTCATGTTGTACATGCCGATTTTTGAACTGGCAGGTTCCATCCAGGGGTGACGCAATGAGCGACAACACGCACAAGTGGCAGGCGCTGGCGAGCCAACGGGGCATGACATTGGCGGCCTACCTCACCGAATTGCTGACCACCGCCCCTGACCAACTGCACACAGTCGCCGAGCCGTTGGGGCTGCTCCCCATCGGGCCTGAGCAGCTGGGCGAAGACTGGCGTTTCGACCTGTTGCCCCTGCCCCAGGCACTGCTGCATAACGTGCTGCCCCTGGATCACCTGGGCCAACCCTGCCTGGTGCTGGGCGACCCCTTTACCCTGGCCAGCCGACACTGGTTGCAGTCTTCCAGTACCCTGCGCCAACTGCCTCTGGCCATGAGCCTGCCCGGTGCGGTCAACGCCCAGTTGACCAAAGCCGAAGCCAGCCAGCGGGTGATGCAACCCTTCGGCGAAGATGACCCTGACGCACCGATCGGCCAGGCCGCCCAGGAAATATCCTTGAGCAGCATCGCCCGCGACGACAATCTGGTGGTGCGCCTGGTCAACTCCATGCTGTTCGATGCGCTACAAAGCCGCGCCAGTGACATCCATGTGGAAACCACTCCCGGTGGATTGGTGATCAAGTACCGCATCGACGGCGTGTTGCAGCAGATGGGCCAGGCCAGCGGCATGGACATGGCCGAGCAGGCGCTGTCGCGGATCAAGGTGTTGTCGGAGCTGGATATCGGTGAGCGACGCGTGCCCCAGGACGGGCGTTTCAAGATGAAGATCCAGGGGCGCGAAGTGGATTTTCGTGTGTCGATCATGCCCAGCATCCACGGCGAAGACGCGGTGCTGCGCATCCTCGACAAATCCCAGCGCGGCGAATCCCTGAGCCTGGAGGCCCTGGGCCTGGCCGCCGACACCATCGCCCGCATCCGCGCCCTGGCCAGCGAGCCCTACGGCATGCTGCTGGTCACCGGCCCCACCGGCAGCGGCAAATCCACGACCCTGTATGCCGCGTTGTCGGAGACCAACACCGGCGAGAAAAAAATCATCACCATCGAGGACCCGGTGGAATACGAACTGCCCGGCGTGCTGCAAATTCCGGTCAACGACAAGAAGGGCCTGACCTTTGCCCGTGGCCTGCGCTCGATCCTGCGCCACGACCCAGACACGATCCTGGTGGGCGAAATCCGCGATGGCGAAACCGCGGGCATCGCAGTGCAGGCGGCGCTGACCGGGCACTTGGTGATGTCGTCGGTACACGCCAATAGCGCATTCAGCGTACTCGAACGTTTCACCTATATGGATGTGGACCCGGCGAGTTTCGTCGAAGCCCTCAACGGCGTGGTCGCCCAACGCCTGGTGCGGCGCATCTGCGCAGATTGCGCGGTGGAGGCCGAACCCGACTCGGACATTGCCCGCCTCGCCCAGTTGCCCGAGGCCCAGTTGAAACAAGGTCACTACCGCGTGGGCAAGGGCTGCGACGCTTGCCGCCACACGGGTTATCGCGGCCGGCTGGCCCTGGCGGAGGTTCTGAGCATGAACGACACCATCAAGGAGGGTCTGCTGGCGCGCAGCTCAGCGTCCATTCTGCGGGAGCTGGCCCGTGGAGCCGGCCATGTGTTTATTCGCGACATTGCCCTGGCCCACGCCGCCCAGGGCGACACCACGCTCAAGGAGATCCACCGTGTCATTTCCCTTTATTGAGCACGTGGTGTGGCTGCATCGCGACGCTGCCGAGTGGGCCGCACGCGCGCGCTGGCGTGGCGCACCTGTCTGGCACGCGCAATGCAAAGGTACCCCGCTGGCCGCCTGCGCCGAACTGTTGGAGCAGGCGCCGCGCGGACGCGTGAATTTCCTTGACCGGGCCACGGTGCTGCTGGGTTATCCCCATGTGCATTACCTGCTACTGCCGTGGCAACCCGAGGTGTACAGCGCCCAGGACTGGCAAGGTTTCGCCGAGGGGATGTTCAGCCAGCAGGCCAATATCGATGCCGAGCACTGGCAAGTGCAGGTCGCCGATAGCCCGTTCGGTCAACCGCGCCTGGCGGTCGCCACACCACGAGAATTACTGCTGGACCTGCGCGAACTGTTCAAGCTCAACCGCTTGCCGCTGGTGACCTGCACCCCCGTGCTGACGGCGGTCGCCCAACAGTACTGGCGGCACCTGCCTGACGATTGCGTGGTGGCCGTGCCCGAGGCCGGCAGCCTCAGTTGCCTGTATCGACACTTGGGCATCATCGATCAGGTATGCGTGATCCCCACCCAACCCGGCAGCACCTTGAGCGACAACTTGTTTACCGCCGACCTGCTGGTCGAGCGGCATGCCCCGGCCACGCTCGTGGTCAGCAACGCGCCGGCGGAGCATCGCTTGGGGCCCGTGCACCCGTGGCTGGAGGAGGCGCCATCATGAAAGCCAGGCTCGCCGGTGTCTGGCAACAGTTGCGCGCGCCCAGCGCACCGCGTGTCGATTTCCAGCGCCCCGCCCCCACCCACCGCGCCCTGGTGGCCGCGCTGTGGTTGATGACGAGCCTGTTACTGGTGAGCACTTGGCATCACTGGCAACGCATGGTGCACCAGCAGCAACAGACCGATGTGCTGGAGCAGCAATTTATCCAACTGACCCGCCGTCAGGAGCAGTTGATTCAGGCGGCCATCCGCTTGTCGCCCCAGCAAAGACAACAACTGGCGAGCTTCGCCCAGCAAAAGGCCACACCGTTTGCCTTGATGGATGGCGTGGCCCAGGCCTGGTCCAAGGAGATCGCCCTGACCCGCGTAGAGGTCAACACCCAGGCTCAAGTGCTGCACCTGGATCTGGAGGTGAAACAACTGGGCGATGCCTTTCGCTTCGTGGACCGGCTCCAGGCCCAGCCTGGGGTGCAAGTGAACCTGCAACAAAGCGCACTGAAGAGCAACGACCCGCAGCATCCAGTGCAGGTCAAACTCACCGTTGGCGCAGGGTAGCCGGCCATGGACACCCTCGTTCGCCACCTGCCGCGCCTGCGCTGGCACCTGATGCAGTGGCGCCAGCGCCTGGGCTTCTGGGGCCTGTTGGCCGTGGGCGTAATGGCGGCGGTGCTGTTGATCGAAGTCGTGCTGATTCAACCGGCCAGCAGCGCCGACAGCCAGCGACGCCAGGCGCTGCAAGCGGGTATCGACGAGCAGCCCCAAGACGTTCAAGTGACGGAACCGGCAGTAGTGGAAGCCCTGCCCACGGCACAAGACTTTGCCCCGCGCCTGGAAAAACTGCTGGGCCTGCTGAGCCAACGCGGTTTCATCATTGAGCAAACCACCCTGGCCTACTCCACGCCGGGGGAGACCGGGCTGCAACGTCTGGATGCGCAGATCCCCCTCTCCGGCCCTTACTTCCTGCTGCGCGAGGCCTTGACCGACATCGCCAAAGAGCCAGCGGTACGCATCGAAAACCTCACCCTGGAGCGCAAGGAAATCACCAGCGGCCTGCTCACCATCGACCTCAAAATCAGCGTGCTGGGGGTGGTGGAATGAAACTTCCGTTGTACCTGCGCATCCTGCTGGTGCTGACGTTGATCGGTTGCGGCTGGCTGTTCTGGCAAGACCAGCCCGAGCCCCTCGACAGCGCACCGGCCCCCGTCACCACCAAGCCAGCGCCGAGCGAACCGGCGGCGCCCACACCCACCGCCGAACCCGCGGAGACGATCGTCGACCTGTTTCCCATACAGACCTGGACCCCACCGCCGCCGCCCCCGCCGGTGGACAACGCACCGCGCAGGCCGCCAACGCTGCCCTTCAAGGTCAGCGCGCAATGGCGCTACGAGAACCAGGCGAAAATCGTCGTGCTCAGCGGCAACGGCGCCCAATACACCTTATGCAACCGCTGCTCGGTGCCGGGGCACATCGTGCCCGGCAAGATGCTGGACGCCCATTACCGCTTGGACAAACTCACCGACACCGCCGTGGTGCTGACTTACATGCCGTTGAAGCATGTCAGCACCCTGCGCCTGGACAAGCACTGACCCGGGAGGGGCACGATCATGCGGCTTAGATGGATTCCCTTGGGCCTGGCGCTGTGCGCAGTGAGTGCGTGTGAAACCCAGCGGGCGATCAAGCAAAGCGATGAGTTGCGCCAACAGGGCGATATCGTGCGTTCGGTCGAGGTGCTGCAAGCCGAGGCCAAGGAAGACCCCGACGATATACAGCTGCGCACCGCGCAGTTCAGCAAGCTGGAGTTGCTGGTGGCCCAGTACAGCCGTGAAGCCAACGCCGCCATGGTGCGTGGCGATGACACCGCCGCTATCCGCGCCCTGGAGACCATCCTCAAGTACGACCCCAGCAACCTGGGCGCACGCCAGCAAATCCAGAGCATCCAGGCGATGAAACAACTGCGCCCGCAACTGGCGCGGGCCTATGAGATGAAACGCTCCAACCCGGTGGAAGCGCTTAACCTGGTGCGCCAGATCATCGCGCAAAAGCCCAACTACCGAGAGGCCCTGGACCTGCGCAACGCCTTGACCCGCGAACTGGTGAGTGCCGACCACCTCAGCGCCGACCTCTCCGAGGCCATGCGCAAACCTTTGAGCCTGGAGTTCAGTTCCCAGAGCCTGACCACGATTTTCGAGACCATCGCACGGTTATCGGGGGTCAATTTCGTCATCGACAAAGACGTCAACCCCAGCGCGTCGGCCAGCATGACCGCCAGCCGCACCACCGCCGAAGACGCGCTGAACCTGTTGCTGACCACCCAGGGCCTGGACAAGAAAATCCTCAACAACAACACCGTGCTGATTTACCCAAAGCGCCCGGACAAAGAACGTGAATACCGCGAGCTGGCGGTGCGCACCTTCTACCTCAGCCATGGCGATGCCAAGGTCGTGGCCGCTGAGATCAAGCAAGTGCTCAAACCCAAGGAAGTGCTGGTGGACGAGCGCCTCAACGCCGTGCTGGTGCGCGATGGTCTGGACACCCTGAGTGCCGTGGAAAAACTGGTGGAGGCCATCGATATCGCGCAGTCGGAAGTGACCATCGATATCCAGGTGCTGGAAGTCAGCCTCAGCGACGAACTGAACCTGGGTATCCAGTACCCCGGCAGCATCGGCGTGTCCGTCGGCAACCTGAGCAATGTGCCGGCCGGGCTGGCGGGCATCCCGATCAGCGCCCTGCGCGGCATCAACGGCGACAATATTCTGCTGGATGCCAACAGCACCGAGGCGCGGATCAATATGCTGCAACGCAGCGGCAATACGGTGACCCTGGCCAACCCCAGGGTGCGCGTGCGCAACCGTGAAGAAGCGCAGGTGAACATCGGCGATAAAATCCCGGTGGTGACCACCACCACGGCCAACCAGATCACCACCTCGTCGGTGTCTTACCAGGATGTGGGGTTGCAGATCACCGTCAAGCCGATCATCAGCCTGAGCGATGAAGTGAACCTGGAACTGAACGTGGAGATGAGCCATATCACCAAGCGCATCCCCAGCTCGGACAACGTACCGGCCACCTTTGAACTGGGCTCGCGCGCCACCAAAACCCTGCTCACCGCCCGCAACAATGAGACCCAGGTGGTTTCAGGCCTGATCCGCACTGCCGACGTCGACGAGGGTTCTGGCCTGCCCTGGTTGAGCAAAATCCCGTGGATCGGCAAAAAACTGTTTGGCACCAATGTGAATACCCAGCAGAAAACCGAAATCATCCTGCTGCTGACGCCCCGGATCGAACGCAACCTGGACTTGCCGATTTCCCAGATCAGCACCTTTCACAGCGGCACCGAAGCGCGCAGTTCGACGCAGGGCATGATCCTGCGCGACACCACGGAAAAGATGATCCTCAAACCCACCGGAGGCGACCCGACGCCCGCGCTGCCGCCACCGATGCAGCAACCGGACGCCAACTGGCAGCCCTTGCCGCCGCCGTTACCGGATCTGGTGCCGAAGCCCGAGCCAGCCGCCCCTTAATCTCAGACCTTGAAGAAGAACAAACTGTGGGAGGGGGCTTGCCCCCGATAGCGGTGGTTCAGTTAAAAATACTCAGGCTGATACACAGCAATCGGGGGCAAGCCCCCCTTCCACATTGGTTTTGCAGTACGGGTGGGTCAGCGTACGACGCCTTCTTCGATCAGCAACTTGAGGATGGCTTGGGCGCCTTCTTCGGCGCTGACGCCTTTGAGCACCTGCCCACCGCCGCCACTGGCCTTGGCTGTGGCCGCTTTCATGCGGTCGGCGCCGCTCTTGGCCTTGATCACCTTGAGCCGCTTGGGTCGGGGCTTGGCCGGTTGCAGGGTGGCACCCATCAACAGCGCATCGTCTTCGACCTCGACCTCATGGGCCGCCAGTTCCCCGCGCTGGCCCGGGCCATAGGCGCTCTGTCGTGGTTTGGGCGCGGCATTGTCCACCGTGGCCAGAAACGGCAGACGCACCTTCAAGCGCCGCCGCTGGCCCCGTGGCAAAGCTTGCAGCACATGGGCCACGCCGCCGTCGATGGACTCCACCTGTGCCAGCCCCACAATCAGCGGCCAACCCAATTGCTCGGCGAGCAAAAACGGCAGCATTCCCGAGCCTTCGCCGGTTTCCGCCTGGCTGCCGGTGAGCACCACCTGGGCTCCGGCATCACGCAGGTACTCGCTGAGTACCGGCAGTGCGTCGGCGGTGGCCGGTTGCTCCAGCACATGCAGTTGCGGCAAACCCATGCCCAGATAGCTGCGCAGGGTCGGCTCGGCGATGTTGCCGGCATGCAGCACCTGCAACTTATCCCCAGCCAGCTGCAAACCCAGCTCGACCGCGCGGGCGTCCTGCTCGGCGCGGCGCGGGCGACCGGAAGTCGGGTGGGCGCCGATGGACACCAGGCTGATTACATTCGTGCTCATGCTCATATCCTCAAGCCGCGTCGCGCTTGGCGCCGTTGCGGTAGGCCTCGACCGCATCGATCAAGGCGTGCAGTATCGCGGCGCTTTCGCCGATCACCGACAGGTCGGCCCGCTTGATCATGTCGCAACCCGGGTCGAGGTTGATCGCCACCACCTTGTCGCAGGCACCGATGCCTTGCAGGTGTTGGATCGCCCCGGAAATCCCCACGGCCACATACACCCGCGCGGTGACCCAGGTGCCGCTGGCGCCGACCTGGCGATCACGCGCCATAAAGCCATCGTCCACCGCCACCCGCGAGGCGCCTTCGGTGGCGCCCAGTGCGGCGGCGGTCTGGTGAAACAGGGCCCAGTCCTTCACGCCGTTGCCGCCGGAGAAAATAAATTCCGCTTCGGCCATGGGAATGGCCGCCGGGTCCACCGCCACCGCGCCGAGATCCTCGATACGCGGCAAGCTGCGCGCCAGGGTTGTGGATAACTCCACGGGCAACACTTCGTGCCGGGTTTCGCTGACCGGGTCGGCACATTCGGCGGCGGCCAGAATCAGGCGTGGCAGCGGCCGCGCCAAATCCTCTTGGCCCGCGCCAGCGCGGCCGGTGCAGGTGTTGTCTTTGATCTGCCACACCCGCGTGGCCGGGCGCTCCTTGAGGCTGGCGGCAAAACGCCGGCCCAGCTCGCCGCCACCGCTGCGACTGTCAGGCAGCAGCCAGTGGCGTGGATTGAATTGGTTATCCACCGCCCGCAGACCTTGCACCCGTTGTTCCGGCGAATAGCCGTCGAACTCGGCGCCGTCGAGCACCAGCAGGCGATCAACGCCGGCCGTGGCAAACGCACTTTCCTTGTGTTCGCCAAACACCACCGCCAACACCGCGCCGTCGTCGCCGGCCAGCTGCCGAGCCAGGCCAAGCAGGTCGCGGTCATGACTACTCAGGCGGCCACCGACCATGTCCGGCACCACGTTGATGTAGAACGCCGGCGCAGCGACTTGATGCAGCGGCAATTGCACTTCGGCGGCTGCGGTACGTTTACTGGCGCCACCTTGCTGGGCGCCGCTGCGGTCGATGCGTTTGATGCCGTTGGGGCCGATAAAACCGATGCCATGCACGTTCTTGCGGATGACGCCATTGGGCCCCATCCAGCTGTGCTGCACCGGCTGCATCGCCGCATGCAGCGGGTGCAGGCGGTTACGGGCGATCCATTCGGCCCGTGGGTCGCGGCGGATTATGTCGCTCATCAGTGCACCTCCGCAGGTTCACGCTTGGTCGGTGACTTGGCCGGTTGAGCCTCCTCAAGCAAGGCGTCGGCCACCAGTTCGGCGATGTCCTTGATCAATGGGCGCGGTTCGACCACCCCTTCGAGCATCGCGGTGCATTGCGGGCAGCCAACGGCCACCAACTCGGCGCCGGTTTCGCGGATGTCTTCCATGCGCATATCCGGGATCCGTTGCTTGCCGGGAATGTCAGTGATCGGCGCACCGCCACCGCCGCCGCAGCACCGTGAGCGGAAACCGGACCGCTGCATCTCCTTGACCTCGATACCCAACGCCCGCAGCACTTGGCGCGGCGCTTCGTACTCACCGTTGTAACGGCCCAGGTAGCACGGGTCGTGGTAGGTCACGCTGTCGCCTTTGTGCTGGCCCAGGTTCAGCGCGCCTTCGCTGATCAGCTCGGCCATGAAGGTGCTGTGGTGTTGCACGCGGTAGTTGCCGTTGAAGGCGCCGTACTCGTTTTTCAGCACATGGAAGCTGTGGGGGTCACAGGTGACGATGCGTTTGAAACTGTACTTGGCTAGGGTCTGGATATTGCGCGAGGCCAGCAGTTGGAAGGTCGCTTCATCGCCCAGGCGCCGCGCCACGTCGCCGCTGTCGCGTTCTTCGAGGCCCAGCACGGCGAAGTCGACCTTGGCCGCTTTCAGCACTTTGACGAACGCACGCAGGGTACGTTGGTTGCGCATGTCGAAAGCGCCGTCGCCGACCCAGAACAGCACGTCGGTGCTGCCTTTTTCGCTGAGCAATGGCAGGTTCAAGTCCGCCGCCCAGTTCAGGCGACCGCCCGGAGCGAAGCCGCCGGGGTTGTCGGTGGCGATCAAATTTTCCAGGACTTCGGCGCCCTTATTCGGCGTCGCGCCTTTTTCCAGGGTGAGGTGGCGGCGCATGTCGACGATGGCGTCCACATGCTCGATCATCATCGGGCACTCTTCCACGCAGGCGCGGCAGGTGGTGCAGGACCACAGGGTCTCGGCGTCCACCAGGCCGTTGACGATCGGCTGATGCGGATTGCCGCCGTGCTCGCCAATGGCTTTGCCCGGATACGGGCTGCCGGCGAACTTGGCATCGGTGCCGCCCGCCAGGCCGACCACCATGTCCTGGATCAGCTTTTTCGGGTTCAGCGGCTGGCCGGCGGCGAACGCCGGGCACGCGGCCTCACACTTGCCGCACTGCACGCAGGCGTCGAAACCGAGCAGTTGGTTCCAGGTGAAATCCTTGGGCTTTTCCACGCCCAAGGGCGCGGCTTTGTCGCTCAGGTCCAACGGTTTCAACCCGGTGGAACGGCCGCCGCCGAAGCGCTCGGCGCGGCGGTGCCAGGCCAGGTGCAGGGCACCGGCGAAGGCGTGTTTCATCGGGCCGCCCCAGGTCATGCCGAAGAACATCTCGCTCACGCCCCACAGCACGCCCACGCTGAGCAGCGCAGCCAGCAGCCAACCGCCAAAGTCCGCGGGCAGGATGCCCGCCACCGGCAGGGTCACCAGGAAGAAACTCACCGAGAACGCCATCAGGCTTTTCGGCAAGCGCATCCACGGGCCTTTGGACAGGCGCGACGGCGGGTTGCGCCGACGCAGGTACACGAAGGTGGCGCCGACAAACATCAGCACCGACGCCAGCAGCAAGGCGTAGCCGAGGATCCGGTTCTGCAGGCCGAAGCCGTGCACCAGGATCGCCAGCAGCGCCGACAGCACAAAGCCCAGCGCCGTGGCGACGTGGGTGTTGGCGATGTATTTGTCGCGGGCGACCACATGATGCAGGTCGACCATGTAGCGCTTGGGCATGGCCAGCAGGCCGCCCAGCAGGTCGACCTTGGACGCGCGGCCACGGCGCCACATGTTTACCCGGCGCAGGGCGCCGAGGACGGCGAGGCCGAGGGCGGCAAACAAGAGAATAGGCAGCAAGGTGTTCAACATGGTGAAGCTCCCACAGACCGCACAGGTCTACTGTGAAACTGGCCCGAATGTGGGAGGGGGCTTGCTCCCGATGGCGGACTGTCAGTTGGTACAGTTGTCGCTGAACCACCGCTATCGGGGGCAAGCCCCCTCCCACATTTGACCGCGTTCACCTCATCAAAAGTCTTTGCACAAGCGCAGGGCGTCGTAGATGGCAGCGTGGGTATTACGCTGCGCCACACAGTCACCGATGCGGAACAGCAAGTAGCCCTCGCCCGGTTCGCTCAGGCACGGTTGCGGTTTGATCGCGAACAAGGCTTCCACGTCGATCTGGCCTTTGTTGCGCGAACCTTCCTTGAGCCCGTAGTAAATGGCTTCGTCCGGACGCACGCCGTTCTCCACCACCACTTGATCGACCACCCGTTCTTCCTTGGCGCCGGTGTATTCGTTCTCCAGCACCGCCACCAACTTGTCCCCCTCGCGGTAGACCTTTTCCAGCATCATGTCGCCGGTCATGATCACTTCCTTGGGGTACATGCTGCGGTAGTAAGTCGGGAACGACGTACCGCCGATGGCCACGCCAGGCTTGATGTCGTCGGTGACGATCTCCACCTGGCTGCCTTTGTCCGCGAGGAAATCCGCCACCGACATACCGGTAAATTCGCAGATGGTGTCGTACACCAGCACGTTCTTACCCGGCGCGACTTTGCCGTCGAGCACATCCCAACTGCTGACCACCAAGCCTTCGGCGGCGCCCCAGTGTTCGTTCTGCTCGATGTACGGATGACCGCCGACGGCCAGCACTACCACGTCTGGACGCAGGTCCAGGATGGTGTCGGCATCGGCGGCCACGCCCAGGCGCAGATCGACTTTCAGGCGCGCCAACTCCAGTTGGTACCAGCGGGTGATACCGGCGATCTGATCGCGCTGCGGGGCTTTGGAAGCCGTGGTGATCTGCCCGCCGATAAACTCTTTTTTCTCCAACAGGGTTACGTCGTGGCCACGTTCGGCGGCTACGCGCGCCGCTTCCATCCCGGCCGGGCCGGCACCGACCACCACCACCTTGCGTTTCGGCCCGGTGGATTTCTCGATGATGTGCGGCACGCCCATGTATTCACGGGAGGTCGCGGCGTTCTGGATGCACAGCACATCCAGGCCCTGGTACTGGCGGTCGATGCAGTAGTTGGCGCCGACGCACTGCTTGATCTGGTCGATCTGGCCCATCTTGATCTTGGCGATCAGGTGCGGATCGGCGATGTGCGCACGTGTCATGCCGACCATGTCCACATAGCCGCCTTCGAGGATGCGCGTGGCCTGGTTGGGGTCCTTGATGTTCTGCGCGTGCAGCACCGGCACCTTGACCACTTCCTTGATCCCAGCGGCCAAATGCAAAAACGGCTCCGGCGGGTAGCTCATGTTGGGGATCACGTTGGCCAGGGTGTTGTGGGTGTCGCAACCCGAACCCACCACGCCGATGAAATCCAGCATGCCAGTGTCGTCGTAGTACTTGGCGATCTGCTTCATGTCTTCGTGGGACAAACCGTCCGGGTGGAACTCGTCGCCACACAGGCGCATGCCCACACAGAAGTCGTCACCCACTTCGGCGCGCACGGCTTTCAACACTTCCAGGCCGAACTTCATGCGGCCTTCGAAGCTGCCGCCCCATTCGTCGGTACGTTTGTTGACCCGTGGGCTCCAGAACTGGTCGATCATGTGCTGGTGCACGGCGGACAGTTCCACACCGTCCAGGCCACCGGCCTTGGCGCGGCGCGCGGCCTGGGCGTAGTTGCCGATCACGCGCCAGATTTCTTCCGGCTCGATGGTCTTGCACGTCGCACGGTGCACCGGCTCGCGCACACCGGACGGCGACATCAGGGTCGGCCAGTTAAAGCCGTCCCAACGCGAGCGACGGCCCATGTGGGTAATTTGGATCATGATCTTGGCGCCATGCTTGTGCATGGCGTCGGCCAGGTTCTGGAAGTGCGGGATGATGCGGTCGGTGGACAGGTTCACCGAACTCCACCATTCCTGGGGACTATCGATGGCCACCACCGAGGAGCCACCGCAGATCGCCAGGCCGATGCCGCCCTTGGCTTTCTCTTCGTAGTACTTCACATAGCGGTCGGTGGTCATACCGCCGTCGGTGGCGTACACCTCGGCGTGGGCGGTGCTGAGCACGCGGTTGCGGATGGTCAGTTTGCCGATCTGGATCGGCGCGAACATTGCTTCGAAAGCCATGGCAGGGTTCCTCGACTTACAACGGCTTGACGATGAACAGGCCGTCGTCGTGGCCTTCTTCGGAGCCGCCGTAGACTTGCTCGGCGACGGTGCGCAGGCTGCTGCCGCGCGCTTGCAGAATCTGATCCATGGCCCCGGCGAACCAGCCGGTGAACATGTAATCGACCTTGCGCCCGACCTTGCCGTACACGTAGACGAACGCCGAATGTTCCAGCTTGACGCTGGCGGTGCCCTTGTCGAGGTCGATGTCTTGGATCTTGAACAGGCCCCAGCCGCGTTGCGACAGGCGCTTCATGTAGTGCTCGAACACCGCGACGCCTTCCAGGCCATGGCATTCGGCTTCTTTTTCGCACCAATGCCAGGCGGATTTGTAGCCGGCTTTGTAGAGGATCTCGGCATAGGCTTCGGCGCCCAGCACTTCTTCGATGCCCATGTGGTTGTTGACGAAGAAATGACGCGGCACATACAGCATCGGCAAGGCGTCGGAGGTCCAGACACCGGTTTCGCTGTCGACTTCGATAGGCAATTGCGGGGCGATCTTGGCCATGGAAACTTAACTCCAGAAAATTCGTGTTGATGCCCGTCGCGCGGAGGGCGACGGGTTAAGGATGAGGAGAGCGGCGGCTTATTCGCCCCACACGTCTTTAAGGACGTTGACCCAGTTTTCGCCCATGATCTTGCGCACCACGCGCTCGCTGTGGCCGCGTTTGAGCAGGGTCTCGGTGAGGTTGGGGAACTCGCCCACGGTGCGGATGCCCAGCGGGTTGATGATCTTGCCGAAGCTGGTCAGGCGGCGGGCGTAGCCTTTGTCGTGGGTCAGCATTTCAAAGAAATCCTGGCCATGGCCCTGGGTGAAGTCGGTGCCGATGCCAATGGCGTCTTCGCCGACGATGTTCATGGTGTATTCGATGGCTTCGGCGTAGTCGTCGATGGTCGAGTCGATGCCCTTGGCCAGGAACGGCGCGAACATGGTTACGCCGACGAAACCGCCATGGTCGGCGATGAACTTCAATTCTTCATCGGACTTGTTGCGCGGGTGCTCTTTCAGGCCGGACGGCAGGCAGTGGGAGTAGCACACCGGCTTTTTCGATTCGAGGATGACTTCTTCGCTGGTCTTGGAGCCGACGTGGGACAGGTCGCACATGATGCCGACGCGGTTCATCTCGCCGACGATCTCACGGCCGAAGCCCGACAGCCCGCCATCGCGCTCGTAGCACCCGGTGCCCACCAGGTTCTGGGTGTTGTAGCACATCTGCACCACGCCCACGCCGAGCTGCTTGAAGATCTCCACGTAGCCGAGCTGGTCTTCGAACGCATGGGCGTTCTGAAAGCCAAAGATGATGCCGGTCTTGCCTTGTTCTTTGGCTTTGCGGATATCGGCGGTGGTTTTTACCGGGATCACCAGGTCGCTGTTCTCACGGATCAGGGTCTGGCTGGCCACGATGTTATTGATCGTGGCTTGGAAGCCTTCCCACACCGACACGGTGCAGTTGGCGGCAGTGAGGCCACCTTTGCGCATGTCCTCGAACAGGTCGCGGTTCCACTTGGCAATAATCAGCCCGTCGATAACGATGCTGTCGGCGTGCAATTCGGCTGGGCTCATCAGGCGTCCCCTTATTGGCGATTCATGCGCCGAATCGTCTGCCGGCGCTTTGGGGCCAGCATATGCCCAGGGACTGAACGGACCCGGTGCAAAAACGACAGGGGAATTGCCGAAAGCGTCAATCCGCGACAAAGGCTATGCAGACGCGTCAGACGGGTGACTGTTCTTTGTCTTACGCTTGAGCCAGAATTCGGCCATCCACTGATATGAGACGGCGCAATGAAATCGATTTTCCTGGCTTTGGCACTCATCGCAACCGGCGTCCACGCAGCCGAAGACACCGACAGCACGCCCTGCGACGGCATCGAGAACGACAAACAAACCCTGGAATGCGCCACCTATAACAAGACCACCGCCGAGCAATTGCTCAAGGACAACTACCAGAGCCTGCTCGAACGCATGGGTTCGACCTACGGCAGCAACAAGACCCAACTGGCCGACATTACCGCTCGTCTGAAGGACGCCCAGCAGAAGTGGGAAAAACTGCGGGATGCCGACTGCGCCGTGGACACCTTCCCCGCCAAGCCCGGCACCAGGGACTACGCGATTGCGCAGAACGACTGCCTGGCGCGGATGAGTGATGAACGGTCGGAGTTTTTGGAGTCGATCGGGCAGGAATAAGCGACAATCGCCGCCACTTTTTAATCTGACCAAGGCCATTCATGACCCTCTGCGGCATCGAAATCAAAGGCAGCGAAGCCATCATCGCAGTCGCTTCCCTCGACAACCAGGCGCTGACCCATGTCGCCCTGGCCACCAAAAAAATCGCTCTGGAAGATGACGACGAGGCGGCCAACGTCAAAGCCTTCGCCGCGCAGGTGAAGGCGTTTGTGCAGGACAATGCCATCACCCGCATCGCCATCAAGAAACGCAGCAAAAAAGGTGAATTCGCCGGTGGGCCGACGACGTTCAAGATCGAGGGAGTGTTTCAGTTGCTAGACGGTGTGGAGGTGACGCTGCTGTCGCCCCAGACCATCAATGCGCAGAACAAGAAACACAACTTTGAACTGCCGGCGACGCTGAACAAGTATCAGCATGAGGCGTTCAAGGCGGCGTGCTCGGCACTGCTGAAGAAATAAGCCCCGCCGAAAAATCCAATGTGGGAGGGGGCTTGCCCCCGATAGCGGTGGGTCAGCCAAAGCGGTATCAACTGACAGTCCGTCATCGGGGGCAAGCCCCCTCCCACATTGGATGTGTGCTGTTTTTAGTGGGGGGTATGGCGCTTGTACAGCAGCCAATCCCCGAACGACTTGTCCTCCAGGGCATACCCGCCCCGACCCGATTTCCACACCAGTTCCTTGTCGCGCAGGGCATCGATGCAGGCCTGGATGGTCTGGGTGCCCGGCACTACGTCACTGCCCATGTCCTCCAACGCCTTGCTGACTGCGGTGAGGGTGCTGTCGGTAAACGGCGCGAAAGGTTCGTTGTTCAGCGAGCGTTCCACCATCACCTGCAAGACGGCGCGTTGCGGGATGGTCAGGGCGTTCCAGGCGCTTTCGAATTCGGTCCACACACCTGCGCGCAGCAGTTCGGCGCGACTGTGCAGCAACTGGCCCAAGTTGCTGGCCTCACCCAACTCCAGCGCTACTTCACCGATGATCGTACGCAGCATCTCGGGTCGGCGGCCGACCAACTCGAAGGCTTCATCGATATCGGCCGGGTTGAATTGGTTGGTCGGGGCCAGGTTCGCGTTGAGGTGTGCGGTGTAGGCCTGGGTGAAGGCTTTGCCCAGCAGTGGAAACGGCGTGATGCTGGAGCCAAAAAACGGCTGGCTTTTCCCCAACACCAGATAGGCCAGCTTGTCGCGGTTGGAACCGGTAAAGACTAAATGCAGGCCGCTGCCCTCCTCGTCACGCCCTTGGTTGAGCTGATCCCGGGCGGCCTTGAGCGCGAACATGGCGTTGATCCCTGAATCGCTGGTCAAGGCATGCTGGGCTTCATCGATCACCAGCACGACGGGTTTTTCCGCCGCGTGGTGGAGCAACTCCAATGCCTGGGTCAAAGTCGCGCCCACCGGCAATTGCGGCTTGCTGAAGTCCCAGGACAGGGTCCGCAGAAAACTCAACCTTTCGATGCCAAGGTTCTTGGCCAGCTTGCGAATGCCCTTTTCGTAGGGCGCAAGCGCGGCGGCAATGGCGCTGGCGATCAACTCCGCGGGATCTTTTTCTTTGTCGGCCCACAGATCCACATACACGGTGAGCCAACCGCGCAGTTGGCACTCTGGGATCAGGTCTTCGCGCAAGAACGTACTTTTACCAGTGCGACGTGGCGCGGCGAGGAACAGGCCAGAGGTGAAATCCTGAAGGCCGGCGCCAACCAGGCCATCGGCAATGCTGCTGGCCAGCGCGGGACGGCGGAACACAAAACCGCTGAGCTTGGACATGGCTTATACCAAATTATTGAAACGGCTATAAATTATAGCCGTGAGTATAATCAACTATAATTGCCCGTCAAACCGGCTCCCGTCGCCGATCCTCCCTGGGGCATTTGGCAAACCGCGCGCGGTAACTACGCGTGAAATACGACGGCGATTCGAACCCGCAGGCAATGCTCACTTCCAGCACGCTCAAACCGCTTTGGCGCAGGAGTTTCCGGGCTTTTTCCAGGCGCAGGCCCAGGTAGAAATTGCTCGGTGTGTCGTTCAGATGCAGGCGGAACAGGCGCTCCAACTGGCGCCGGGTGACTTTGATCGCCTCAGCCAAGGCGAGGGTGCTCAGGGGCGGTTCGGTGTGCTGTTCCATCTCGCCGATCACTTGCACCAGTTTCTGATTGTTGATGCCGTAGCGCGTGGCGATCTGCATGCGCTGGTGGTCTTTGCGTGGGCGAATGCGGCCGAGCACGAACTGTTCGGACACCTGAATCGCCAGGTCGGCGCCGTGGGCCTGGGCGATCAGGTCGAGCATCAGGTCGATGGAGGCGGTGCCACCGGCGCAGGTGATGCGGCGGCGGTCGATTTCGAACAGTTCCTGGGTCACCGCCAGGTGCGGATAGGACTCCTTGAAGGCGTCGATGGCTTCCCAGTGCAGGGTCACGCGATGGCCGTCGAGCAGACCGGCTTGGGCCAACACACAAGCGCCGGTGTCGATACCGCCCAGCGTCACGCCATCGTGATCGAGACGGCGCAGCCACTGTTCCAGTGCGGGTGTGGCGAACTGCAGAGGCTCGAAACCGGCGACCACCAGCAGGGTGGTGCCCTTTTTCAGCGGTTCCAACGCGGCGTCGGCGTTGACTGACATGCCGTTGCTCGCCAGTACCGCACCGCCGTCGGCGCTCAGTACATGCCAGCGGTACAGCTCGCCGCGAAAACGGTTGGCCACCCGTAGCGGCTCAAGGGCCGAGATAAAGCCCATCGCCGAGAAACCCGGCATCAGCAAAAAGTAGACATCCTGGGACATGGTGGCGCTCTCATCGGACGGCCAGCGTGGCACTGTGATACTCCCGTTCAGAGGTGGATTCAAGGGGTCAGGTCGCTGCAGTGCAAGAGTCGGTCGCCGCCGTGCGTTTTGTCGCCCTACAAGCTGCGTAACGTGGCGTCACGGTGCACAAAGACACCGGCAACCACAACAACGACCTGCCGAGGGCTCCACCATGAACCGACTGATCCGCCGCTGCGTGTTCGCACTCAGCGCCAGCGCCATCTTGAGCACCAGCGTTCTCGCGGCCGATGCCGCCTCTTGCAAGAACGTGCGCATGGGCGTGGTGAACTGGACCGATGTGATCGCCACCAGCGCCATGACCCAAGTGCTGCTCGATGGCCTCGGCTACACCACCAAGCAAACCAGCGCTTCCCAGCAAATCATCTTCGCCGGCATCCGCGACCAGCGCCTGGACCTGTTCCTCGGCTACTGGAACCCGTTGATGACCCAGACCATCACCCCATTCGTTGACGCCAAGCAGGTCAAAGTCCTCGACAAGCCCAGCCTGGAAGACGCCCGTGCCACCCTCGCGGTGCCGAGCTACCTGGCCGAGAAAGGCCTGAAAACCTTTGCCGACATCGCCAAGTTCGAGAAGGAACTGGGCGGCAAGATCTACGGCATCGAACCCGGCTCCGGTGCCAACACCCAGATCAAGGCGATGATCGCCAAGAACCAGTTCGGCCTCGGCAAGTTCCAGTTGGTGGAATCCAGCGAGGCCGGCATGCTCGCCGCCGTCGACCGCGCGGTGCGCCGCAAAGAAGCCGTGGTGTTCTTCGGCTGGGCGCCGCATCCGATGAACGTCAACATTGCCATGACCTACCTCACCGGCAGTGACGACGCCCTGGGCCCGAACGAAGGCATGGCCACGGTATGGACAGTGACGTCGCCGAACTACGCCGAACAGTGCCCCAACGTGCACAAACTGCTGACCAACCTGACCTTCACCGCTGCCGATGAGAGCCGCATGATGCAGCCGCTGCTTGACCACAAAGACGCCCTGGAATCGGCCCGGCAGTGGCTCAAGGACCACCCGCAGGACCAGGCGCGCTGGCTGGAAGGTGTGACCACCTTCGACGGCAAACCGGCGGCGGCCAACCTGCAACTCACCAGCAAATAAGCTTTTTCGAACCACCGTTTCGCGGTCATTACCGACCGCGAACGGCATCCCACGCCTGTAAGGAACCTGCCCCATGAACCACGACGTCATCATCACCTGCGCACTCACCGGTGCTGGCGACACGACCGCCAAGAGCCCACACGTGCCGGTCACCCCCAAACAGATCGCGGCCGCCGCCGTAGAAGCCGCCAAGGCCGGCGCTACCGTCGTGCACTGCCATGTGCGCGACCCCGACACCGGCAAATTCAGCCGCGACGTGGCCCTGTACCGCGAAGTGATGGAGCGCATCCGCGAGGCTGACATCGACATCATCGTCAACCTTACCGCCGGCATGGGCGGCGACCTGGAGATCGGCAGCGGCGAAAACCCGATGGAATTCGGCCCCAATACCGACCTGGTCGGGCCGCTGACGCGCCTGGCCCATGTCGAAGAGTTATTGCCGGAAATCTGCACCCTGGACTGCGGCACCCTGAACTTCGGCGATGGCGACACCATTTACGTGTCCACCCCGGCACAACTGCGTGCCGGCGCCAAACGTATCCAGGAACTGGGCGTAAAGGCCGAGCTGGAAATTTTCGACACCGGCCACCTGTGGTTCGCCAAGCAGATGATCAAAGAAGGCCTGCTTGACGACCCGCTGTTCCAACTGTGCCTGGGCATCCCTTGGGGCGCGCCGGCCGACACCACCACCATGAAGGCCATGGTCGACAACCTGCCGGCCAATGCAGTGTGGGCCGGCTTCGGCATCGGCCGCATGCAAATGCCGATGGCCGCACAGGCGGTGTTGCTGGGCGGCAACGTGCGAGTCGGTTTGGAAGACAACCTGTGGCTGGACAAAGGCGTGCTCGCCACCAATGGCCAACTGGTCGAACGCGCCGGCGAAATCCTCAGCCGCCTGGGTGCGCGGGTCATGACCCCGGCGGAGGGTCGCATCAAGATGGGCCTCACCAAGCGCGGCTGACCCACCGCCCCTGCCACACGCGATCATCAAACTCTTTAGGAATTTGCCATGCGCTTTATCACTGAAATCAAAACCT
Source organism: Pseudomonas sp. S4_EA_1b (assembly GCF_016307435.1). Taxonomy (NCBI): domain Bacteria; kingdom Pseudomonadati; phylum Pseudomonadota; class Gammaproteobacteria; order Pseudomonadales; family Pseudomonadaceae; genus Pseudomonas; species Pseudomonas sp. S4_EA_1b. The sequence continues at coordinate 145,265 of NZ_JAEILC010000037.1, forward strand.
TCGCCGCCCTCGGCAGCGGCGTTATCGGCAGCGGCTGGGTGGCCCGTGCCCTGGCCCATGGGCTGGATGTGGTGGCCTGGGACCCAGCGCCCGGCGCCGAAGCTGCGTTGCGCAAACGCGTGGCCAATGCCTGGGGAGCCCTGGAAAAAAATGGCCTGGCTCCCGGCGCGTCCCAGGACCGCTTGCGCTTTGTGACCACCATCGAAGACTGCGTAAAAGACGCTGATTTTATCCAGGAAAGCGCCCCGGAACGCCTGGAGCTGAAACTGCAACTGCATAGCCAGATCAGTGCGGCGGCCAAGCCCGATGCGCTGATTGGTTCGAGCACCTCAGGGCTGTTGCCGAGTGAGTTCTACGAGAGCTCGACCCACCCGGAACGCTGCGTGGTCGGCCACCCTTTCAACCCGGTCTACCTGCTGCCGCTGGTGGAAGTGGTCGGCGGCAAGCACACCGCGCCTGAAGCGGTGCAGGCGGCGATCACAGTGTATGAATCCCTCGGCATGCGCCCCTTGCATGTGCGCAAGGAAGTCCCCGGTTTTATCGCCGACCGCTTGCTGGAAGCCTTATGGCGCGAGGCGCTGCATCTGGTGAACGACGGCGTGGCAACCACTGGCGAAATCGACGACGCAATTCGTTTTGGCGCTGGTTTGCGCTGGTCGTTCATGGGCACTTTCCTCACCTACACCCTGGCCGGCGGCGATGCTGGCATGCGCCACTTCATGGCCCAGTTCGGCCCGGCGTTGCAGTTGCCGTGGACCTACCTGCCGGCGCCGGAGCTGACGGATAAGTTGATCGACGACGTGGTCGATGGCACCAGCGCTCAACTGGGCACCCACAGCATTTCGGCGCTGGAGCGCTATCGTGATGATTGCCTGCTGGCGGTGCTCGAAGCGGTGAAAACCACCAAAGCCAAGCACGGCATGACCTTCGCCGAATAATGGAATGCAGACAATGCCCGCACTGACCACCTACACCACACAGATCCAGCCCGATTGGGTGGACTACAACGGCCACCTGCGCGACGCGTTCTACCTGCTGATCTTCAGCTACGCCACCGACGCGTTGATGGACACCCTCGGCCTGGACAGTGAAAACCGCGCAGCCAGCGGCCATTCGCTGTTCACTTTGGAGTTGCACCTGAACTACCTGCATGAAGTGAAACTCGGCGCCGAGGTACAAGTGCAGACCCAACTGATCGCCCATGACGCCAAGCGCCTGCACCTGTATCACAGCCTGCATCGGGTTGGGGATGAGCAGGCACTGGCCGGCAACGAACAGATGCTGCTGCACGTCGACCTGGCCGGGCCGCACGCGGCGCCGTTTACCCAGGCGACGCTGGAGAAAATCGCGGCGATCCGCACCGAGCAAGCCGACCTGCCGCCCCCGGCGCTGCTGGGACGCGTGATCGGTTTACCACCGAAGAAATAGCGCAAAAAAAGCCCCGATCCAGCCGTGACAGGATCGGGGCAGAGGAGGCCTTGTGAGAGCGATGCATTTCGAGGGTGACCAAACCTTCAAGCTGCTTGCTGAGGCCAGTGTGCCGATTAGTGCAGCCGGCAAGTGGCCCGAAAACGACCTGTTCATAGCCATCTAAGCCATCCGGGCCACACGCCCTTGCCGATGGCGCCGGGGGCTACCAGAATCCAGGCAGATCCCCGCTCCCCTAACCAGGATAAACGTCATGATGCACGCGGATTTGATTGACCAGGATGACCTGCTGAGCCAGTTGCGCTCGCTGGGTTTCGAAGTATCCAGCGGCGCCAGCGCCGAGCAGGCGTGTGAGTGCGCGGTACGCGGTTTGAGCGAAGCACGGGCCAAGGCGCTCAAGGGCATGGTCGAGCGGATGTACGGCGGCAGCGCGACGATTTTGCCGGCGGTGCGTCAAGCTATCGACAAGCAGTTGTTGCCGGCGTTGATGCAGTTCAAGCAGAACTCCGGGGCCTGACAGATGGCTATCGGGGGCAAGCCCCCTCCCACCTTTGACTGTGTTCACAAATCAAAATGTGGGAGGGGGCATGCCCCCGATACAGACGCCTCGGTCTAGAGCCTAACACTGGCAAACGTCGACTCACTGCGCGCCTGGCTCAATGCCGACATCGGCCCCGACAACGGTGACAACACCAGCGCCTGCGGAATCGGCATCATCGCCACCTGCTGGGTGGTGTTGGAGCCGACGCGCTCATCCCGTGGCGGGATGCCGAAGTATTCGCGGTAGCACTTGGAGAAGTGCGGCGTGGAAACGAACCCGCACACCGAGGCTACTTCGATGATCGACATCGGTGTTTGCTTGAGCAACTGCCGCGCACGGATCAGACGCAACTTGAGGTAGTAACGCGACGGCGAACAGTGCAGGTACTTCTGGAACAGCCGCTCCAGTTGACGCCGGGATACGGCGACGTAGACCGCCAGTTCGTCCAGGTCGATGGGTTCTTCCAGGTTGGCTTCCATCAGCGCGACGATTTCCTGCAGCTTCGGCTGGTTGGTGCCGAGCATGTGCTTGAGCGGAACGCGCTGGTGGTCTTGTTCGTTGCGGATGCGTTCGTACACGAACATCTCGGAGATCGCCGCCGACAGTTCACGGCCGTGATCGCGGCTGATCAGGTGCAGCATCATGTCCAACGGCGCGGTGCCGCCGGAACTGGTGAAGCGGTTGCGGTCGAGGGTGAACAGGCGCGTGCTCATGGACACGCGGGGGAAGGCTTCCTGCATCGACGCCAGGCATTCCCAGTGCACGCTGCAATCGAAACCGTCCAGCAGGCCGGCACACGCCAGCGCCCAACTGCCGGTGCACACCGCGCCGAGGCGACGGGACTGGCGCGCTTGGCTTTGCAGCCATGACACATGTTCACGGGTAACGGTGCGCTGGATGCCCACGCCGCCGCACACGATCACGGTGTCCAGGGCCGGGGCTTTGTGCATGGCGGCGTCGGGGGTGATTTGCAGGCCGTCGCTGGCCCAGACCTGATTGCCGTCGACGCTCAGTGTGGTCCAGCGGTACAGCTCACGGCCGGACAGCTGGTTGGCCATGCGCAGCGGTTCCACTGCGGACGCCAGGGAAATCAGCGTGAAATTGTCCAGCAGCAAAAAGCCGATGGATTGAGGCGCACGGTTCTGGGGTTGGGCCCCTGAGTTGAACGACGTCATCGCGGTATCTCCTCACACAAAGCGGGTGATGGCCTCAGGCGAGGCTCTTGTTATTGCACTCTTCGTCCTGACACGGCGAGAGGCTTTGAATTGATAGAGCAATTGCCGTGCCTAAATTTGAATGGCTATTCAATAACTCCTGAAAACGACCTGCTGACGCGTCTATATAGCCCTTGCGTGGAGTACGGAATATGCCCAGGAAAGGGCGTAGAAGGGGCGCCCCTCAAGGGGTGTGAGCAGTTCGGTAGCACTTGTGGGAAGGCGCTTTCAGCGCGTAGGAAAAGTCTGTCACCACACGCACGGGGGACGGGTGGTCGGAGGGGAAATCGTTCGTGAGCTACTTATCTGTTTGCGACGCGCTAAAAGGTGGCGCGTTGGGATGCTGGTGTTCACTTTATGAGCAGTTTTGTTTGAACTGCCGCTATCGGGGGCAAGCCCCCTCCCACATTTAAATTGGTGAACACAGTCACAGGCTGTGAAGGAACTTGCCCTCCTCCCACATTCCAGTTTGTGAACATAGGCAAGGGTGGGCAGGAGCTTGCCCTCTCCCACATTCTGATTTGTGAACACAGTCAAGAGTGGGAAGGAACTTGCCCCCTCCCACATTCTGATTTGTGAACACGGTCAAGAGTGGGAGGGGGCTTGCCCCCGATGCAGGCGACTGGGTCTTAACACTCGACCGCGCTTACCGCCAACCCACCCCGCGACGTTTCTTTGTACTTGTCATGCATATCCGCACCGGTATCGCGCATGGTGCGGATCACCCGGTCCAGGGAAATAAAGTGCTGGCCGTCGCCGCGCAGGGCCATTTGCGCCGCGTTGATCGCCTTGACCGCTGCAATCGCGTTGCGCTCGATGCACGGCACCTGCACCAACCCGCCCACTGGGTCGCAGGTCAGGCCGAGGTTGTGTTCCAGGCCGATTTCGGCGGCGTTGCACAATTGCTCTGGCGTGGCGCCGAGGATTTCCGCCAGGCCGGCCGCCGCCATTGCGCAGGCAGAACCCACCTCGCCCTGACAGCCCACTTCGGCACCGGAGATGGAGGCGTTCTTCTTACACAGAATCCCCACCGCCGCCGCACCGAGCAGGTAGTCGACCACGTTTGCTTCGGTGACCTCCTCGCTGAACTTCATAAAGTAGTGCAGCACCGCCGGGATGATCCCTGCCGCACCGTTGGTGGGGGCAGTGACCATGCGCCCACCGGCGGCGTTTTCTTCATTGACGGCCAGGGCGAATAGGTTGACCCATTCCATGGCGCTCAAGGTTGAGCCGATCACATTGGGCTTGTTCAATTCCTGCAGGCTACGGTGCAACTTGGCGGCGCGGCGGCGTACGTTGAGGCCGCCGGGCAAGATGCCTTCATGTTTGAGGCCCTGCTCCACGCAATCTTGCATGGCGTGCCAGAGCTTCATCAGGCCGCTGCGGATTTCTTCTTCGGAACGCCACACCTTTTCATTGGCCATCATCAATTCGGCGACGCGCAACTGGTGAGTGTTGCACAGCTGCAACAGCTCAACGGCGCTGGAAAAATCGTAAGGCAACTCAGTGCGGTCCATGTCCGCCACACCGCTTTGCGCCTGGGCTTCATCCACCACAAAACCGCCGCCTACCGAGTAGTAAGTGTCGCGGTGCAACTCACCGTCATCGCCGTACGCCACCAGGGTCATGGCGTTGGGGTGGAACGGCAGGTTTTCGTCCAGCAGGCGCATGTCCCGGGCCCATACGAAGGGCACCGGCAAGCGCCCGTCGAGCAGCAGGGTGTCGGTTTCGCGCAGGGTGCTGATGCGACCGGCGATCTGCGAGGGGTCGATCGCGTCGGGCCATTCGCCCATCAAGCCCATGATGGTGGCCGTGTCGCTGCCATGGCCGATGCCGGTGGCCGACAACGAACCGTACAGCTGAACTTCAACACGCCGCACCCGTTCCAACCACTCACGTTCACGCAGTGCTTGAACGAACAACGCTGCGGCGCGCATGGGGCCGACGGTGTGCGAACTCGAAGGCCCGATGCCGATCTTGAACAGGTCGAAAACGCTGATAGCCATTGACGTGAAACTCCTCGATAAGCACGGGCCGGGCTTGAACGAGGTGCTACGCTCAGATCGCCCAGATGGCGGCATCATCAAGGTTTTATTCGCTGCCACGGCGTCTCACACCGACGTAACCATGCTCACCAGCGTCGCTTGCGCGTGATCGCCTGTTTTGGCCGTTTTTAACGGTGCAGACGGGCAAAAACAGCAGTTTTGCCCTGGGAAAAACCTGTAAACGACGTCACCAACACTGGATACGACCCTGCCTGTACTGGATACGACGCCCCCTGTAGGCGTCAGATTTTCACTGGTACATGATCAGTTCCGACTCGTTTGCAAGGCACCGTGCCAGAGCTGTCATCGCACGCTCCAACCGCAACACTGAATAAAGCGCGGCAGATGCCGTCAGAAAAAACACAGGAGTCTAGCCCCATGAAAGCTTCACCCTCGTTGTTGTTGGCCGCCATGCTGAGTCTGCCAGTCCTGGCGCACGCGGCAGAACCGGAACAGTGCAAGACCGTCAACTTCTCCGATGTCGGCTGGACCGACATCACCGTCACCACCGCGACCACCAGCGAAATCCTCAAGGCCCTGGGCTACAAGACCAAAACCACGATGATTTCGGTACCCGTGACCTACAAGTCCCTGGCCGACGGCAAGAACATGGACGTGTTCCTCGGCAACTGGATGCCGACCATGGAAAACGACATCAAGCCATACCGTGATGCCGGCACCGTGGAAACCGTGCGCGCCAACCTGGAAAACGCCAAGTACACCCTGGCGGTGCCCGAGGCGCTGTACAACAAGGGCCTGAAAGACTTCGCAGATATCGCCAAATTCAAGGAAGAGCTGGGTGGCAAGATCTACGGGATCGAACCGGGTAACGACGGCAACCGCACCATCCAGACCCTGATCGACAAAAACGCGTTCGGCCTGAAAGACGCAGGCTTCAAAGTGGTCGAGTCCAGCGAAGCCGGCATGCTGTCCCAAGTGGACCGTGCCGCCAAGCGCGACCAGGCCATCGTGTTCCTCGGCTGGGAACCGCACCCGATGAACACCCGCTTCAAGATGAAGTACCTGACCGGCGGTGACGATTCGTTCGGCCCCAACTACGGCCAAGCCACCATCTACACCAACGTGCGCAAGGGTTACACCCAGGAATGCAGCAACGTGGGCCAGTTGCTGAAAAACCTGGTGTTCACCCTGAACATGGAAAGCACGCTGATGGGCAATGTCCTGGACGACAAGATGAAGCCCGACGCCGCCGCCAAAGCCTGGCTGCAGAAAAACCCGCAAGTGCTCGACACCTGGCTCGCCGGCGTTACCACCGTCGACGGCAAACCCGGCCTTGAGGCCGTCAAAGCCTACCTCGCCAAATAACACCCGCTGACCCCGGGGCGGTGCGCTGCCCCGGGATGTTTTCCCCTTCGCATGTGGACATTCACTACCATGCTGACTGAACAGAAAATCCCACTAGGCCAGTACATCGCTGCCTTCGTCGAATGGTTGACCCAACACGGCGCCAACTACTTCGACGCAATCGCATCGACACTGGAAACGATGATCCACGGCGTGACGTTTGCGCTGACCTGGTTCAATCCGCTGGCATTGATCGGTCTGATTGCGCTGCTGGCTCACTTTATTCAACGTAAATGGGGCCTGACGGTTTTTGTCATCGCCTCCTTCCTGCTGATCCTCAACCTGGGGTACTGGCAGGAAACCATGGAAACCCTCGCGCAGGTGCTGTTCGCCACCCTGGTCTGCGTGGTCATCGGTGTGCCGCTGGGCATTGTTGCCGCGCACAAACCGTTGTTCTACACCATGATGCGGCCGGTGCTCGATCTGATGCAGACCGTACCGACCTTCGTCTACCTCATCCCTACCCTGACCCTCTTCGGGCTGGGTGTGGTGCCTGGGCTGATTTCCACGGTGGTGTTCGCGATTGCCGCGCCGATCCGTCTGACTTACCTGGGCATCCGTGATGTACCGCAAGAGTTGATGGACGCCGGCAAAGCCTTCGGCTGCTCGCGCCGTCAATTGCTCTCGCGCATTGAACTGCCACACGCCATGCCGAGCATTGCCGCCGGCATTACCCAATGCATCATGCTGTCGTTGTCGATGGTGGTGATCGCGGCCCTGGTGGGTGCCGACGGCCTCGGTAAGCCGGTGGTCAACGCACTCAACACCGCCGACATCGCCCTGGGCTTTGAAGCGGGCCTGGCGATCGTATTGCTGGCCATCATGCTCGACCGCATCTGCAAACAACCCGATGCCAAAGTAGGGGGTGATGCATGAGCATTATCCGATTCGACAAAGTCGACGTGATCTTCTCCAAAGACCCACGCGAAGCGCTCAAGCTGCTGGACCAGGGCATGAGCCGTAACGAGATTCTGAAAAAGACCGGGCAGATTGTCGGCGTTGAAAAGGCCAGCCTGGATATCGAAAAAGGCGAGATCTGCGTGCTGATGGGCCTGTCGGGCTCCGGCAAATCCAGCCTGCTGCGCTGTATCAACGGCCTCAACACCGTCAGCCGCGGGCAGCTGTTCGTGGAGCATGAAGGTCGGCAGATCGACATTGCTTCCTGCACCGACGCAGAGCTGAAAATGATGCGTACCAAACGCATCGCCATGGTGTTTCAGAAGTTCGCCCTGATGCCCTGGCTGACGGTGCGCGAGAACATCAGCTTCGGCCTGGAAATGCAGGGCCGTCCGGAAAAAGAGCGGCGCAAGCTGGTGGACGAAAAGCTCGAACTGGTGGGCCTGGCCCAGTGGCGTAACAAGAAGCCCGACGAGTTGTCCGGCGGCATGCAGCAGCGCGTCGGCCTGGCCCGCGCCCTGGCGATGGACGCCGACATCCTGCTGATGGACGAACCTTTCTCTGCCCTCGACCCGCTGATCCGCCAAGGCCTGCAGGACGAGTTGCTGGAACTGCAACGCAAACTGAGCAAGACCATCGTATTCGTCAGCCATGACCTGGACGAGGCGCTCAAACTGGGCAGCCGTATTGCGATCATGAAGGACGGCAAGATCATCCAGTACAGCGTGCCGGAAGAGATCGTGCTGAACCCGGCGGACGACTATGTGCGCACCTTCGTCGCTCACACCAACCCGCTGAACGTGCTGTGCGGCCGCAGCCTGATGCGCACCCTGGACAACTGCAAGCGCGTCAACGGTTCGGTGTGCCTGGACCCGAGCGGCGACTCGTGGCTGGACCTGGCCGAAGGCAACACTATCCAGGGCGCCCGCCAGAACGGTGCGGTGATGAACCTGCAGAACTGGGCACCGGGGCAACCGGTGGAAGGCCTGGGCCGCGTACCGACCTTGGTGGATTCGAATATCGGCATGCGTGATGCGCTGCAGATTCGTTATCAGACGGGTAACAAGCTGGTGTTGCATGACAACAACCAGGTGGTGGGGATCCTCGGTGATAGTGAGCTCTACCATGCCCTGCTGGGCAAAAACCTGGGCTAGCACACACTGCAAAACAACGGTGGGAGGGGGCTTGCCCCCGATAGCGGTGGATCAGTAACAGACGGACTGACTGACACACTGCAATCGGGGGCAAGCCCCCTCCCACATTTTTTGCCCCAGTGGGGTCAGTGACACCACCGGGCTTTCAACGCATCAGCTATAGACACGGCCAAGGAGCTGCCGATGGCTTTCAAACTGATCGAGCACATCCCGGGTGATTTGCTCCGGGGTGAAGCCCATCAGGTCGTATTCCTGAGGCCCGTTGTGCAGGTAGACCTCGGCACGGTAATAGCGCGTGCGCTCTTCTTCGGGCACATCGTTGGGCGCCGACGAGTAAGCATCCAGGCTCACCTCATAAACGAACGGATTGCCCTCTTCCATCTCGATGCGCACACCGATGCAGCGCTTGGACTTGCCCAACAGTGTCTGCACTTGCAAACCTTGTTCACGCAACGCAGTCGCCGCTTCTTCCAACGCCGGCGTGACGTGCTTGTCCATAAAGCGCTGCACCGTGGCCTGGCTCGGTTGCAAATCCAGTGCGGTCAAACGCTCGCTGAAGCCACGACGCCCGCGTTCGGCCAGTTGCGCCTGCTCCTGTTCGATCGCCACGTCCTGACGCATGGCCTTGTGCAAGCCGAACATAAAGAAAATCAACACCACCGAGAACGGCAGCCCCGCCAGCACCACCATGGTTTGCATGGCTTCGAAGTTACCGGCGAACAGCAGGCCGATGGTCACCAGGGTGATCACCGCCGACCAGAAGATCCGCAGCCAGTGCGGCGCATCTTCATCCACATTGCCGCCTTTGCACGACAGGTTGGCCATCATCACCGCGCCGGAATCCGCCGGGGTCAGGAACAGCACAAAGCCGACGAAGATCGACACACCAATCACGACTTTCGACGCTGGGTAATGCTCCAGCAATTGGTAGATCGCCATGGACGGCTGTTCCAACGCCGTCTTGCCCAACTCCACCGCGCCATGGTTCAGCACCAGGTCCAGGGCCGAGTTGCCGAAGATCGACAGCCACGCCAGGGTAAAGCCCAGCGGAATCAGCAGCACGCCCGCCACCAGTTCACGCACCGTACGGCCACGGGAAATCCGCGCGATGAACATGCCTACGAATGGCGCCCAGGAAATCCACCAGGCCCAGTAAAACAGGGTCCACAGGCCCATCCAGCGTTCGGTCTTGGCACCGTCGCCTTCGTAGACGTACAGGTCGAAGGTTTTCAACACCAGGCCGTTCATGTAATCGCCGATGTTCTGCACGAAGCCGTTGAGCAGGTGCAGGGTCGGGCCGAACAACAACACAAAGATCAGCAAACCGCTGAACAGCACGATGTTGAGGTTGGACAAACGACGGATACCGTTCTCCACCCCCGACACGGCGGCGATGGTCGCCACGGTGCTCATCACGATGATCACGATCAGCAGGTTGGTGTTGCTGTGCTGCATGCCGAACAGGTTTTCCAGGCCGGACGACACCTGCATCGCGCCGATCCCCAGGTTGGTCACCAGGCCCAGCAGGGTCACGAACATGCCGAAACCGTCCACCGCATGGCCGGCCGCGCCCTTCACCCAGCGCTCGCCCACCAGCGGGTACAACGCCGAGCGCAAGGCCAGCGGCTGGTTATGCCGGTAGGCGAAGTACGCCACGGCCAGGCCGACGAGGGCGTAGATCGCCCAGCCGTGCAGGCCCCAGTGCAGAAAGGTCAGTTGCAGCGCCTGGCGCGCGGCCAGGTTGCTGCCGGCCACGCCTTCGGGAGGGTTGAAGTAATGGTCCAGCGGCTCCGAGGCGCCGAAGTACAGCAGCGAAATGCCGATCCCCGAGGAGAACAACATGCCGGCCCAGGCGCCGTAGCTGAAGTCCGGGGTGTCGTCCTTGCTGCCCAGTTTCAATTTGCCGTAGGACGAAAACGCCAGCCCCACCACAAACACCAGGTAAGCAGCGATGACTACCATGTAGTACCAGCCAAAGCTTTTGGACAGCCACGCCTGGGCGACCCCAAGCATGCGCCCGGCCTCCTGCGGGGCGGCGATCAGGACAGCGGTCAACAACAGAATCAGCGCGGTGGAGGTGTAAAACACCCAACCGTTGACCCGGACCTTTTCCGGCGGGGTCTTTATAAGAGAGGCAGAACTCATGGCGCAGATGCTCCGGGCAGTGCGAGAGAGAAACACAAGGCAACGGTTATCCCGGGACATCGATTTTTCGGCAGTCGACGGACGGGTGTTATAAAGACACCCCGAAAATCCCCGCCCCCGCGAAAGCGGCGGCAGGCCCTTGAGCGGGCCCTTCCAGGGATGTTCCAGGTGTCAGATGTCGCTGTCAGAACGGGCTGAAAACCTGCCAGCAGCGACGATTTGTCGCAGAGCTTATTCTTTGTTGATTGAACGTTCAATCAAAACAAAATAGACTGGCCTTCAAGCCGATGGACGTGATCGCCCGCCGGCAGGCCTAAGGAGACGTGCTACATGCCCAAGGTCGGTATGCAACCCATACGCCGCCAACAGTTGATCGAAGCCACGTTGACGGCCATCGATCAAGTGGGGATGGCAGACGCCAGCATTGCGCTGATCGCCCGTCTGGCCGGTGTATCGAACGGCATCATCAGTCACTACTTTCAGGACAAGAACGGCCTGATCGCCGCAACGATGCGGTACTTGATGAATGTGCTGATCGAGAACGTCTACGAGCGCAGGCTTGCGCTGAAGGATGACAGCCCACGGGCGCACATTCAGGTGATCATCGGAGGCAACTTCGACGCCAGCCAGGTCAATGGCCCGGCAATGAAAACCTGGCTGGCCTTCTGGGCCGCCAGCATGCATCACCCGTCATTGCACAGGTTGCAGCGGATCAACGATCAACGTCTGTATTCCAACCTGTGCTGCCAGTTCCGCCGAGCGCTGCCGCTGCCCGAAGCCCGCAGCGCGGCTCGCGGCCTGGCGGCGTTGATCGACGGTTTGTGGTTGCGCGGCGCCCTGTCGGGAGACGCTTTCGACACGGAGCAGGCGCAACGCATCGCTTACGAATACATGGATTTCCAATTGGCCAAGCAGGTGAGTTAGAGCCCTTATAAATGCTCAACCCCTGAACGTCCGCCGCGCAGTGATGCCACACCCTCATGGCCCACTGTCGGCGGGTAACGCCAACCACTTATGCACTTGCGAGGACTTTATGGCCCGTTTCGACCTGCAAAAACTCTACATTGACGGCGGCTACAGCGACGCTGGCAGCGATGCCACTTTCGAAGCCATCAACCCGGCTAACGGTGAAGTTCTCGCCCAAGTGCAACGTGCAACGAAAGAAGACGTTGAACGTGCCGTGGTCAGCGCTGAAAAAGGCCAGAAAATCTGGGCCGCCATGACTGCCATGGAGCGTTCGCGCATCCTGCGTCGTGCCGTCGACATCCTGCGCGAGCGCAACGATGAGCTGGCCGCCCTGGAAACCCTGGACACCGGTAAAGCCTTCTCCGAAACCAAGTACGTCGACATCGTTACCGGCGCCGACGTGCTGGAATACTACGCAGGCCTGGTGCCGGCCATCGAAGGCGAGCAGATCCCGCTGCGCGACACTTCATTCGTCTACACCCGCCGCGAACCGCTGGGCGTAGTCGCCGGTATCGGTGCGTGGAACTACCCGATCCAGATCGCCCTGTGGAAATCCGCCCCGGCCCTGGCCGCCGGCAACGCGATGATCTTCAAGCCGAGCGAAGTCACCTCGCTGACCACCCTGAAACTGGCCGAAATCTACACCGAAGCCGGTGTTCCCGCCGGTGTGTTCAACGTCCTGACCGGCAGTGGCCGCGAAGTCGGCACCTGGTTGACCGAGCACCCGCGCATCGAGAAAGTCTCGTTCACCGGCGGCACCGACACCGGCAAGAAAGTCATGGCCAGCGCGTCGAGCTCCTCGCTCAAAGACGTCACCATGGAACTGGGCGGCAAGTCCCCGCTGATCATCTTCGACGACGCCGACCTGGATCGCGCCGCCGACACCGCCATGATGGCCAACTTCTATAGCTCCGGTCAGGTCTGCACCAACGGCACTCGCGTGTTCGTGCCCAAGCACCTGCAAGCGGCGTTCGAAGCCAAGATCGTCGAGCGCGTGGCGCGCATCCGCATCGGCAACCCGGAAGACGAGAACACCAACTTCGGCCCGCTGGTCAGCTTCGCCCATATGGAAAGCGTGTTGGGCTACATCGCCAAGGGCAAAGAGCAAGGCGCACGCCTGCTGTGCGGCGGCGATCGCCTGACCGATGGCGACTTCGCCAAAGGCGCATTCGTGGCACCGACCGTGTTCACCGACTGCACCGACGACATGACCATCGTGCGTGAAGAAATCTTCGGCCCAGTGATGAGCATCCTCACCTACGAGACCGAAGAAGAAGTGATCCGCCGCGCCAACGACACCGACTTCGGCCTGGCCGCGGGTCTGGTGACCAAGGACCTGAACCGCGCCCACCGCGTGATTCATCAACTGGAAGCGGGCATCTGCTGGATCAACGCCTGGGGCGAGTCCGACGCGAAGATGCCGGTGGGCGGCTACAAGCAATCGGGTGTGGGTCGTGAGAACGGCATCAGCTCGCTGAACAACTTCACCCGCATCAAATCGGTACAGGTTGAGCTGGGCGATTACGCCTCGGTGTTCTAACACCCGAGCCTTGCGTTGCCTTTGAGGCCGCCATCGGAGGCAAGCCCCCTCCCACCTTTGGAATGCATTCCCCTGTGGGAGGGGGCTTGCCCCCGATGAGGCCCGACCTGCTGACCACACTTCAAAGAGGGTGCATTCAATGTCCCAAGAATACGACTACATCATTGTGGGTGCCGGCTCCGCCGGTAACACCCTGGCGACCCGCCTGACCGAAGACGAAGGCGTCACCGTCCTGCTGCTGGAAGCCGGCGGCCCCGACTATCGTCTGGATTTCCGTACCCAGATGCCAGCCGCCCTGGCGTTCCCGCTGCAAGGCCGTCGCTACAACTGGGCCTACGAGACCGATCCAGAGCCGCACATGGACGGCCGCCGCATGGAATGCGGTCGCGGCAAGGGCCTGGGTGGTTCGTCGCTGATCAACGGCATGTGCTACATCCGTGGCAACGCCATGGACTACGACAACTGGGCGAAGCTGCCGGGTCTGGAAAACTGGACCTACCTCGATTGCCTGCCGTACTTCCGCAAGGCCGAAACCCGCGACATCGGCACCAACGACTACCACGGTGGCGACGGTCCGGTCAGCGTAACCACGCCCAAGGCCGGCAATAACCCGCTGTTCCACGCCATGGTCGAAGCCGGCGTGCAGGCTGGTTACCCGCGCACCGAAGACCTCAACGGCTATCAGCAGGAAGGTTTCGGCCCGATGGACCGCACTGTCACGCCGAACGGCCGGCGCGCCAGCACCGCGCGCGGTTACCTGGACACCGCCAAGAAGCGCTCCACGCTGACCATCGTCACCCACGCGCTGACCGACAAAGTCTTGTTCGAAGGCAAGCGCGCCGTGGGCGTGCGTTACCTGATCGGCGCCGCCGAAGAACGCGTTGAAGCCCGCGCGCGCAAAGAAGTGCTGGTGTGCAGTGGCGCAATCGCTTCGCCGCAACTGCTGCAACGCTCCGGTGTTGGCCCGGCCAAATTGCTGGAAAGCCTGGATATCCCGGTGGTCCACGACCTGCCCGGCGTCGGTGAAAACCTGCAGGACCACCTTGAGCTGTACCTGCAATACGCCTGCACTCAGCCAGTGTCGCTGTACCCGTCGCTGCTCTGGTACAACCAGCCGGCCATCGGTGCCGAGTGGCTGTTCAACGGCACCGGCATCGGCGCCAGCAACCAGTTCGAAGCGGGCGGTTTTATCCGTACCCGTGAAGAGTTCGAATGGCCGAACATCCAGTATCACTTCCTGCCGGTGGCGATTAACTACAACGGCAGCAACGGTGTGAAAGAGCACGGTTTCCAGGCGCATATGGGTTCCATGCGTTCGCCGAGCCGTGGCCGTGTGCAGCTGAAATCGAAGAACCCACGGGACTACCCGAGCATCCTCTTCAACTACATGGCCACCGAACAGGACTGGCAGGAATTCCGCGACGGCATCCGCCTGACCCGGGAAATCATGCAACAGCCGGCGCTGGACCCTTTCCGTGGCCGCGAAATCAGCCCAGGCATCGACGTGCAAACCGACGAGCAGCTCGACAAGTTCATCCGCGAACACGCCGAGACCGCGTTCCACCCGTCCTGCTCGTGCAAGATGGGCACCGACGAGATGGCGGTGGTGGACGGCGAAGGCCGCGTGCATGGCATGCAGGGCCTGCGAGTGGTGGATGCGTCGATCATGCCGATCATCACCACCGGCAACCTGAATGCGCCGACGATCATGATCGCCGAGAAAATCGCCGACAAGATCCGTGGCCGCCAGCCGCTGCCACGCAGCACCGCCGACTACTACGTGGCGGGCGACGCGCCGGTACGTGGTAAGCCGTTGCGTGAAGTGGGGCCGACTGCGCAGTAGCCCACTCCCTGTGGCGAGC